>JBKPBA010000272.1:0-13809 GCA_046726675.1 Chloroflexota bacterium | reverse complement strand
AATCCGTGCCACAAATGGAAGCCGCTCTTACCTCCACTAACACGTCTCGAGGACCAATTTGAGGAATATCCACCAGAGCGATCGTTGCTCCAGGCGCCGCCTCGGCTTTGAGGGCCGCCTTCATTTTTCCATTCATTCTATGCTTCACCTCCACGAACAGCTATATTCAATTGAGCGACCATCAGCATAGCCGCTATCCTAATTATGCGTCCTGGCCTGTTTGATTGCAAGCATTACAATTTACCTGAAGTGCTTTCGCAAATGAGGTATAATCACTCTAACATCACCTATACCAGATTTATGTACCCAGTATCTTTGTGAGATATAAATATTGGGATTCAGCTCTGTTTTGTAACTTGAAATGTCTGGATAACGGCGAAGTACCTTTGGATAGATTTGATAAAAGGATGTGTTCCGAACGTGTTCAATAAGAAGCATGTACCTTGGTGAATTATACCAGTCTGGAAAGATAGAGAGAATCACACTATGACCGTTGCATTTACATTGGCAGTCATTGCTGCGTTGGTAAGCATTGCACTTACATGCATACTCTCCTCCCTTTTTCGCAAAGAGAATAACCGGTTTAGGAAGTGGCCTACTGCTACATACGTGACATGGGCAGGTATGAGCTTACTGCTGGTGTTCCTGTCTGCCTGCAGTGGCCTTACGTCCTCAAACGAAGATGTAAGGCCGACAATTACGCCACTGGAATTGACAGCGACCTCACAGTCGACAGCAATATCAATTAAACCAAATCCGAGTAGCACCGATTGGACCACATATCATGCCAATAACCTGCGTACGGGTTATATCTCAAATACCCCTGATCCTCACAGCTTGAGCAAAATCTGGAGCACCCAACTGGACGGTTCAGTATATGCGGAACCGCTGGTTATCGGCAATCGCGTCATCGTCGCAACAGAGGGAGACTCGCTCTACGCACTAGACCCCCATACAGGGAGCATACAGTGGCACACCAATGTAGGCACTCCCGTGCCGCTATCCTCACTCCCTTGTGGAAATATTGATCCCTTAGGCATCACAGGTACACCAGTATATGACCCTACAACAGGTCTGGTGTTCGCCGTTGCAGAGATTAGCGGACCCGCGCACATCCTGGTTGGACTGGATGCTAATACCGGGCAGGTGAAAGTGCGCCGCCTGGTTGACACCGATGGTATGGACCCAAAAGCACACCAGCAACGAGCTGCTCTCGCCTTCGCGAACGGAATGGTCTATATTGCCTATGGTGGGCTTGATGGCGACTGTTCCGATTATATTGGCCGCGTCGTCGCTTCCCGTTCCAACGGTCAGGGACCGCTCCTCGTCTACAGAGTCCCAACGCCACGCGAGGGAGGAATCTGGGCTACTCCTGGGCCGAGCGTAGATGCATCGGGAAATCTCTACGTCGCGGTAGGTAACGGTGCAATAACTAGTGGCCAATGGGATCACAGTGATTCCGTTCTGAAGCTATCTCCCACACTGCAACTGATAGATGCTTTCGCGCCCACGAGCTGGGCACAGGATAACGCGAACGACGCGGACCTGGGATCACAGGGAGCGGTACTGCTGCCAGGTAATTTCGTCTTTGCAGCAGGTAAAAACGGCAACGGATATCTATTGAACGCGAATAAGCTCGGCGGTATAGGAGGATCTGTCGATGAACAGAGTGTGTGCAGCTCATTTGGTGGTGCTGCCACAGTCAGCTCTACAATCTTTGTTCCCTGCACGAATGGCGTACTCCAGATCACTGTTGACGCAAGTGGTCATATGCACCAGGGCTGGCAAGCCTCCGGGGATATTGTTGGTTCTCCCGTCGTAGGAGGGCACACTGTTTACAGTTTCTCAAATGGGGTAATGCATGCTCTCAATATGAACAGTGGACAGCTAGTAGCCTCGTTAAATGTTGGGTCGGCGAATCGCTTCGTGACCCCAACTATTTCTGGCACCAGCATTTTCATCGGCACTAACGCAGGCATCACTGCCATCAAAATCTCGTGAAACTCAAGAGGAACATCATGAAGCAATTCGATTACTCATCCTGGGCGCTTGACACATTACTTGTACACAGTAATAAACTCAGTCACACTACGAACAACTCTGGAAAACCTACTGTTGAGCCTATCTATACCAGCACTACCTATTTGCATCTTAATGCTGAGATGCTGAACCAGTCATTTAGTGGCCGCTTACCTTCTGGTGAGCCAGCGTATGTCTACGCTCGTCAAGGTAATCCAAATGCTCAGACACTCGAAGAAGTCCTGGCTCAGGCTGAGAAAGGTGTTGGAGCAGTCGTGTTTGGTTCGGGTATGGCGGCTATTCATGCCGCATTGCTTGCATCGGGGATTGCCCCTGGATCTAAGATACTGGCTGCGCAAGACCTTTATGGCCCAACAATCGGAATGTTACGCACGGTTTTTGTTCCTGTTGGGGTCGAGGTCGTGTTGCACGATCTATGCAGCTCAAACGTTATTGAAATCGTCAGAGCAGAGCAACCAGATGTTATTTATGTAGAAACCCTCTCCAATCCATTGGCCAAGGTAATCGATCTTGATACCATCAGCGCAGTCGCACAAGAGGTAGGAGCAATTAGTGTTGTTGATAGTACTTTTACTACACCTTATCTGGTCAAACCGATTGAACACAGTTTTGACCTGGTTGTACATAGTGCGACTAAATATCTAGGTGGCCATGGTGATGCTACTGCTGGCGTCGTCATAAGCGCACGTAATAATGTTGTTGAGCAATTGCATGGCTATGCAACAATGTTAGGAGCGATGCTCAGTGCATTTGACTCCTATCTAATAGCCCGTGGGCTCAAGACATTAGCTCTGCGTATGGAACGACAATGCAACAATGCTTTAGAGGTTGCCCGGTTCTTACAAAAGCATAAGGCAGTTGAACGTGTGCATTATCCAGGCTTACCCAATCATCCACAACATGATCTCGCGAGCCGCTTACTCATGAATCAGCGATATGGCGGACTGCTCGCATTTGAGTTGAAGGAACAGACTCACGAAGCTGCCTATCGTTTTATGGATAGGCTACAACTCTGCCTGCCGGCAACAACACTCGGCGACGTATACTCCGAGGTGAGTTATCCAGCCATGTCTTCGCACCGCAATTTAACTACCAGCGAGCGCCAGAAATTCGGCATTACAGACGGGTGTATTCGTCTCTCAGTAGGGATTGAGGATGTGAACGACATCATTCATGATCTGGATCAGGCTCTTATGAGCTAATAATCAATGCTTCCGTCCAAAATATCCCCCACGCTTATGAATCGGAGTAGGTGTGTATCTTTCCGGTTCAGCGGCGATTGCCCTCCCTGTGAGAATCGTTTCATTCGCCCACAAAATGTCTTCGCTTGAGACATCAGTACGGTCTTGCTCCATTGCGCGCATTGTAGCAGCGATACACACTTCACGAAAATGACTTCCGGGTTGCTTAAGAAGCTGTGAAGCTAGTGGCGCATGCTCTTCCTCGCGATACGCAGAACCAAGGAAATGCTTGAGAAAACTGATGGCAAGCTCAACTTCTTCAACCAGCCCTAGTTCAATAATGGTATCGATACGCCCAGGACGATCGCGAATGCGCGCATCGATCTTCTCAGGATCATTACTGGTTGCCAGCAATAACGTGCCTGCGGGATTATCAGGTGTGCCTATCCCGTCCAGGATATCCAGCACAGTTTGCAAATCAGGCGCGCTGGAAACAAACATTTCAAAATCTTCGACTAGGATGAGTGCTGGGATCTGGCTTTCCGCTGCCAGGTGTAGCGCATTAGTAAGTTGCTGCCAGGCACTGGTATTACGGCTATAAGGAGGAGGACATATATAGCTTACAAATCCTCCCTGTTTCGCATGAGAGGCGCCTTCTACCTTGAGCAGTGTCGTCTTCCCCGTTCCAGCAGAACCAATCAACAATACTTTACGCAGACGTGGCAATTGTAATGACTCATAACGTTTCAACATTTCTTGCTTAAAAATTTGCCGTTGCGTTGCCACATGCTCTAAGGTTTCTGCATTGAGTATTAAATCATCGATGGATGCATTCCTGATTACATCCGCAAACTCATCGCTACCACCAATTATCTCTATAAAGCCGCGACGTGTCTTTCGCCAAATATCATCATGCAATTCATCGATCAGCTTCAGAAATGCTAACCATTCATCCTGACACCCTTTCGGAATAGCTGAGATTGTGTGAGCTTCACTATTCTCGTAATCGTAGAAATAGACTGAAAGTGCTTTCCAATCGCTTTTGAATGTAAAACAGATCCAGCTACAAGGAGCTGCCGGAATGGCGTCACGATCACCTATGTCGGCTTGCCGCAGCATGTCAGCTTTAAGGAGCATTCCCACCTCTCCAGATGCTGCGATACCTTGAGCATAGGCAGGAGCATCTAGAAGTTCCCAACTCTTAAGTTGCCCAAAAAGGGACTTTTTTCGCTGTTTGCCATTAGCAACGAGTTGATCGAGCAATAGAGGATGGTGCTCTAACTGTATTCTTCTCTGCATTGGAGAGATGAAGATCAGTGGATCACCCTCAACCTTTAACTCTTGCCAGAGTTCCTTCAATGCCTGTACAGCTATTTCGCGACGTTGTGTGGACATAGTCTATTACTCCCCACTGACCGATTTCAGTTCAGTATCTGAAGGTGGAAGCGATTCTTGCCCTGTTGGTTTTAGCTGCAATGTGTCCTGTGGAATGCTGCTATTGCGTATGCCGGACGTACTTCCCAGGCACTATATCTTTTGTTTCGCCACCCTCTGGCGCAGACATCACATTGAGCATAGTTGCGTTGGGATCAACAACAAGGCTATTTTCAACAGAGCGTACTCCTGGAAAGTTTTTCGCTATTTCTTCGGCAGCGGCCCTCTGCTGGCTGGTATGAACCGCTCCACTTAGTCGTATAGCCCCCAGGCGTGGGTAAACACCAATCGGTAGATCGCGAGTTCGGACATCTTGACCCAATGCTAGTGCCAGGTTGGCTGCTAGTGTATCATCAGCAACCAGTCGATTCTTAATTTCCACCAGGCCTTCTACACCCATTACCCGATCTTGCACGATATCTGAACGAAGAGCACTGGAGACATTCCCATCAAGGTAAAGTACGCTATCAAGCACACGTACTTTTATAGCTTTTAGATCAATATGCAGTGGAGTAAAATCAAATAAGGCTGATTCGACCTCCTGCTGAAGAACACTGTCTGGCCGGTAGGGAGGTAGAGAACGTAACTTTTCTTCAGGGATAGATACCGTTACCCGATTGGATGCAAGAGCTGTGATATATTCTTTCTGAAGCAAAGTATCCTGCCCTGAACGTAATTCGTGTGCAACTATATATGCCAGTTCACCACTTGTCGGATGCACAGCTACCAACTTCAGTAAACCTTTTGCAGCAGATTTTGTATTCTCAACAACGCTTTTACTGGTGAGGGTTGCGTATCCAGGCACTTGGCTGGTAGCTGTATAGACATCTGATCGCTTTACACGCAAAGTTATGCCTTCTCCAGTAGCCGAAAGCACACTATCAAAAGGGAGATAGACACTTTTCCCGAATAGACGTCCTTGCTACACTCCTAAAACAGCCATACTAGGTGTCGCAGGATCAAATAGTACTTGCGCCAATACGCCATCATCACCATCGGAACAAAATATCTTGCTGCCGAAATGGAATTTCAGCATTTCGGAAATGAGGATAGTTTTATTCATCAATCCAACCTCGTACAAAAATAAAAATAGAGAGATATAGCCTGGAAGCATACTACGTTTCACTATGAAGTGTAGCACGTTGCCAACGCACATGACAAGCAGGCTAAACTGGGACCTGGTATGATGCGCCGTCGCTCGCACCAAAAATAGTATCTAAGGCCCCAGGTACATAACGTTCGACAATTTCCTCGCTAATTGCGTTAGCACGGCAGATTTCGCCAAACATGCTTGCGCTACTTCTTGGTATGCGCTCTTGCGTTTCAGGGTCAAGTTCAATCAGACCAAAGCGCACTCCCCAGCCCTCGGCCCACTCGAAATTGTCGACCAGCGACCAGTAGAGATAACCGCGCACCGGTACACCTTCGCTGATTGCGCGATGGACCATTGCAAGATGCTCTAATATTGCCTGAGGACGCCGATTATCTAAAGCATCGCTGAATCCGTTCTCAGTAATGTAGAGCGGTTTATTACCCCTTGTACGCTGGTATACTGACTTCAGCACACGATACAAACCAAATGGATAAATTTCACCGAAGTCGATATCTTTTCCTGGATCATTGTGAACGCTACCAGGACGTACAGAACGCCGTCCAAAAAATTCAGCAGGACTGGTCGGATCAAAACGCACCATTTCGCGGGTGTAATAGTTCACTCCGTGAAAATCGCGGGAACCTGGGGCATGTGGAATGGGAGGAAGTAACAGCTTGAGAGGTGGAGAAAAGCTACCAGTTTCCGCAGCTTGCAGTACTTCCCAGTTAAAGAATGTATCTTGCAAGCTGGCAGCGCTGCGATCAAATGGAGAAAGTTCATTAGCAGGGTCAAAAAGGCGATAATGCAGACAATAGCCAATCTCTGCCTGTGGCTGCAAGTCTCGAATAGCGTAGAACGCCTCAATATGAGCCTGCAACAGGTTACGCAAAACGCGCATAGTGAGTACAAAATCGTGTTCGCCGGGAGGATGCATACCCATTAGATATCCCAGGGTGGCATAAATATTTGGCTCATTAATCGTAATCCAAAAATCGCACAGGTCTTGCAGGTTCTCTACGGCATATTTCGCGTAGCGCACAAAGTGTTGAATGTTGGCCTCATCCGCAAAGCCACCACGTTCCGCAAACCACATTGGGATGGTAAAATGATGTAGCGTTACGATGGGTTTTAAATGACGGGAGCGCAAATCTACGAGCATTGCCCGGTAACGATCTATGGCTCCACTATCCCACTGTCCCTCCGCTGGCTCGATGCGGCTCCACTCCAGACTCAACCTTAACGCGTTGTTCTCCATTTGTTCAGCCAGCATAAAATCATGTTCAGCGTCCTCCCACCAGTTACAAGCCTCTCCACACTGTTCACCTGTGAGAATATGACCTTGTTGCTCCCAGCGATACCACTGATTGTTTGTATTGCCACCCTCACATTGATATGATGAAGATGCAGTGCCCCATAAAAATCCCTTGGGGAAGCGGAGACTACGCTGTCTTGCCATTTAATTACTCACGAATGCCTCGGGCTGGCAGTGGACGTACAAGCGGACTCATCACCGGTACCTCCTTCTTACCTCGCGGCAAGCGCTGGCGTACCAGGTAGTTTGGAGCAACAGCAAGGTCACCCTTCTCCAGAGTTACATCAGGACCGAAACGATTGAAGAACGACAGCTCGAAATTCGGCGTCTCACCTAATGCACCGTGAGGGCAGACCTCTACGCAGTCTCCGCAGAATATGCAGCGATCCAGTGCAAAGGCATAACGTTTCAGTGTGCGCTCGGCCATCATCAACGATCCAGTGGGACAGACCTGCACACAGGCGCCACACGAGACACAGTCTGTATCGTGCAGGCTGACATTGAAAGGAGTAGATACAATTGTGTCAAAGCCCTTACCAAACATACCGTAGCAGTCTGGACCGATCACGTCGTGACACACGCGCACACACTGCGTGCAGTTGATGCACTTGTTGGGATCGCGCAGAATGAAACTGTGTGACATATCAATTTCATAGTCGTGGTAGTCGCTCGGTTCGCCATCATGGAAACGGTTATCAGCCAGGCCATGTTCGATACTATACTTTTGCAGATCACATTGCCCAGCTGCGGGACAGGCGCACTGTAAGCAACGCGCCGATTCCCGCTCAGCCTGCTCTTGCAGGTAACCCAGCTCAATCAACTTGAAGTTACGTTTGCGCTCCTCGTATGGAAGCATCGGCATTTTAACTTTCGGCTCGACCGGCTTATAAGGCACAATATCAAAGAGATCAGGCTTGCGCTCTTCGAGTTCCAGGCGACGGGCCACATCCTTCATATCCTCGCCGTTGAGGAAGGCATGTATCGAACGCGCGCCTAGCTTACCCTGTGCCACACCTTCGATAATTGTCTTTGCGCCCATCTGCGCATCGCCACCCGCAAAGACAGCGTAACGATCCGTCATGTAGTTATGTGGATCTGTCTGGAGAGTGCCCCACTTTGTCCACTTCACACCTGATTTCTCATCGAGTACTTTTTTATCAGCGGCCTGTCCAATGGCAGGTATGACAGTATCGCACTCAACAATAAATTCGGAACCTGGAATAGGCACGGGACGACGACGGCCACTGGCATCTGGCTCACCTAGCTTGTTTTTCTGAAATTCAATGCCTGTCACTTTGTTATTTTCAGTCACGATGCGAGTCGGGCTGACATAGAGTTGCAAGTCTGTACCCTCGGCTTCTCCATCCTCAACCTCCTCAAAGGTAGCACCCATCTCGTTACGTGAACGGCGATACATAGTATGTACTTTCGCTCCCAGACGTAGTGAGGTGCGTGTACAGTCAAAGGCTGTAAATCCACCGCCGACGACTACAACCTCATTGCCTTCCTTCACGGGTATAGGTTTGCCTTCCACTTTTTCACCCAGGTAGGCAATAGCATTTACAACTCCCTCGGCATCTTCACCGGGGATACGCATTTCATTACTCGTCCAGCACCCGATAGCAAGGTACACGGCGTCAAAACCCTGCGCGAATAGATCATCGATGGTAAAGTCCTGGCCCAGTTTGACGTTGAACTGCAGATCTACGCCAAGCTGCCAGACGTGATCAATTTCGCGATCCATCATATCCTTTTGCAAGCGGTATTCAGGGATACCATATCGCAGCATGCCCCCGGGCTGAGGCTGCATATCAAAGACCTTACAGTAATGGCCTTTCAGCGCAAGGTAGTATGCACAGGTGAGACCGGCAGGGCCTGCGCCAACAATGGCAACTTTTTTACCTGTCGATGGGTCTTTCGGAAAAGGATGTGGGGGATCCAGCAAGCAGGTCTCTGCAGCATGGCCATGCATGCGGCAAATTGCAATTTCTTCTTCGACCAGCGCACGCCGGCAGGCCTTTTGGCAGGGCGCTGGGCATGTCAAACCCAATATATATGGGAACGGCAGTACTTCCTTGACCAGGCGTGCCGCCTCTTTCATCGAACCCTTCGCAATCAACTCCAAATAGCCAGGAATATCAATATGCGTCGGACAATCTATCTGGCACGGGGGTTGACAATAGGCATTGTGGTCAGAAAGCAACATCTCCAGGTTAGTACGACGAATGTGGAACAGCTCATCTGACTGCGTTGTGACTACCATTCCCGGTAGGGCTGGTGTCGTACACGCAGGTAGAGGTTGTTTTACGCCCTCAATGTGTACCAGGCACATGCGGCAAGTTGCAGTTGGCTCCAACTTTTCGTCATCACACATATTTGGAATATCTGTAATGTCATTGTCTACAGCCACGCTCAGAAGTGTCTGGTTCTCATAAGCCCGGACAGTCTTGCCATCGATGGTGAGCGTGAAGCCAGGTTGTCCAACTTCGTTCCGTACCATCATGGCCTGTGCTTCCTGAACTATTGGATTAAGGTTATCTCGGATTGATATTGCCATATACTTCCTCTTCCGAGTTGATAATGTGTAGAGGCAACCTCTACTTTATCTTTATCTTTATGGTAAGACGTGTTTTGTTACAAATCGATGCGCACGCATGGGAACGCAACTACCTGTCGGACATTGCTGGTCTTCAACGTGGGCACGAAAATGATCGGGCCAATAGCGCCTGGCGGTCTTAAGCGCGTTTGGTGCCTGGATGCCAAAGCCACATAATGACCCATCCGGTATGTATCTAGAAAATTCATCCAGCATGTCTAAGTCTGACGTGACACCAAGATCACTTATGATGCCTTCGAGAATTCCTGTGACGCGTTTCATACCGATACGGCATGGAACGCACTTGCCACACGACTCTTTACTAAGATAGCGACTGCGTTCCATCGCCCACGCAACCATACAGGTGTTGGCCGGAAGCAACTCTATAATGCCGGAACCTACAATTGCGCCAGCCTCTTCCAGGGGATCATAATCAAAGGGTGTATCGAGTAAAGAAGTTGGCAACGCTCCACCTTCTGCGCCACCTACAACGACGGCGCGTAGATCACCCTCTGGACGGCTGTACCCTGCATGGCGCAGAATCTCACGCAGTGTGGCACCAAAGGGTACTTCTACAACCTTCGGCTCGCTGTCGGGTACATAATCATACACCGTTAAAACTTTCGTGCCGCCTGTTGTAGCAGTACCGACGCTCGTAAATGCTGCCGCTCCATCGCGCAGGATAACAGGCACATTTGCTAACGTCTCAATGGAGTTGACAGCAGTGGGTTTGTCCCACAGGCCATACTGCGCAGGATAGGGAGGACGCTGCTCAGGCATACCACGGCGGCCTTTGATCACGGCAAACTGGACGGTTTCTTCTCCACCCATAAAACCCAGATCCACGCCCAGTACATTGATAGTACAACTGAAATCTGTACCTAAAATATCACGTCCAACCAGGTTAGCGTCCAACGCTTGTTCTAACGCTTGCTGCACTGAAGTGATCCCTTCGAGGTAGAGGCTGCGAGTGAAGAGATACGCTTCCGAGGCTCCTACGGCATAAGCAGCAAGCATAATGCCTTCGATGACCTGGTGCGGATTACGCTCCAACATGGAACGCGCAGCCCACGAATGCAAGTCGGCATCGTAGGCGTTGCAAATAACGTATTTGATGGGGTCATCCTGGCGACGCACAATGCTCCACTTTTCTGCGGTCAGACGACCAGCGCCACCTCGTCCGCGCAATTTGGCATCAAGTACTTGCTGCACTACCTGCTCAGGAGTTTGCTCGCGCAAGGCCTTTTCTAATGCAGCGTAACCACCTTGACGGCGGTAGGAATCAAGTGAGCGTATATCAGGCTCATCTCGTCGCCGGATCACACGATATACAGAATCAAATTCAGGCATCTGGCTGCCTCACATGATTAATATTCCCGTACACACCTCGTGTAGCGGGTGATAAGCCACGTTCAGGTTGATCGTCGCGTTTGATGCCATTCACAGCAGGCGCAGGTTTGAACTTTGGACTCATGGTGGCGATACCGAAGAGATCGCTCAGGTCTACTCCACGCATCTGGACAATACGTTTGGCTGCCTGCAATGGCATATAGCCGTACATGTCCATTACCGCGTCCAGGAGATTCGGGAGAGCGCTGGCTTCTTCTGGCCAGGTCTCAAGTAGCTCATCTACTTGGCTGAGATCGATTTCTGGCTCCAGGTAATCTTTGACAGGCATTGCCACACAAGGTGCTACAGGTTTGTTAGGATATTCTACAGCATATTCGGATACCCGCTGCATGTAGTAGCCCGCTTTTGAAGCGCCTGAAGCAGGGGGGATCTTATGCGTGGTATATTTCTCAGCCCCATCTCGAACATAGGATACAAACCATGGTCGTTCTTTCCATCGGTGCATTGGTTCATACTCGATGGTGATTGCGCGCGGTGGACAAGCCTTTTCACAGAGCAGGCACGCTTCACATTTTAAGTTGTAATCTGTTTTGAGGCCTTCCTCTGCGATCAATTGGATTAGCCCACGGCTGCGCGGCGGCAGTTTTGGCTTCTCATAGGGATACAACCGGGTCACTTTGGGTCGGAAGAGGTGGCTAAATGTCAGGCTCATTCCTTCAAGTATTCCACGCATATACTACACCTCTATTTCCTTCTCACCTTGTAGTTTTAAGCCTTGCTTGGCTATTTTTTCACGCAGCTTGAGGATCCCTTCAATCAGAGCCTCTGGACGAGGAGGGCAACCAGGGACGTAGATGTCTACAGGGACGATAGTATCGACACCCTGGACGGTGTAGTAACTATCGTAAAATTCTCCGCCTGAATTTGCACATTGGCCCATACTCAGGACCCACTTCGGTTCTGGCATTTGCTCCCAGAGAAGACGCAGGCGTGGACCCATTTTGACTGAGACAGTTCCTGCCACGATCATTAAGTCTGCCTGGCGAGGGCTGGAGCGAAAGACCTCAGAACCAAATCGAGAGAGGTCATAATGCGACTGTGCGCTTGCCATCATTTCGATTGCGCAACAGGCCAGACCATAACCTAGTGGCCAGACTGACTTGGAACGAGCCCAGTTCTGGGCCCATTGCAACATGTCCAAAAAACTGGTGAGCTGAACCGGCAGTTCCTGATCTCCTGGGATATACTCATAGGGCCCTTTTGCCATTGCAATTGGCACAGGCTTACGTCGTATTACTTTCTCTAGCGTATTCCCATTTCCTTTATTATCAGTGCTCATAGGGTAAAACTCCAGTGCAAAGGTTTAGCAGTATCTATTGCTTAGTCAGTATAATAGCAGTGTTTAAAAGCAGCAAGGAGAACGATTTATGCGTCTCCCTGCTTTTCCTAAATTATAGCACGTTTCACCCACTCGTGCTACAGACAACAGATTGGGATTCAGGGCTGTTGCAAAGTCTGTTTGCACCCTACAGGCGTGGGAGAAAAAGGAGATTGGGTAACACCCAAGCCCCCGCCAAAGGGCAGCCGTCCCTTGGAGCCCTGTTTATTCCTAATCTTGCAACAGCCATGGGCTTGGGCTTGTGGGTCTATTTCAGAAGTCGATTTCCTCAATGCTTAACTGAGAGTAGTGTCGCACGTTTTTCCCAAATGTTAATCAAAAAACTGACACTATGGGGCAACGTCGCATCAACGTTGTGTTATGGACTATTAGGTCCGTCAATGAAATTTACAATGCGAAACTCTCAATCAGCTTAGCAAGCCAGTTGAGAGAAAAGCTCTGTCTTTTCTCAACTGTCTCGAATAGTTCATGAGTAACCATTGTTTGCACAAATGTCGCTTTAAGTCACTTTTGCACTTCTTGTGATGACTCTCACATGCTTGTTCGTTCCGTTGCCCCTTGTTAAGGGAACTTCACGTTGTAAAGTTTAAAACGCACCTGCAACATGTACTCACAGCAGTTGCTCTCAATTGTCTCCGATTAGTTGCTTGGAGCAACAGAAAGGAGTGTGCCCAAAAAACGTTCTTCACTATTTGCCCGGTTGGCTCTGGCCGGATAATTTAAAAACAGTAACCGTTGTTTCTCAGAGGCCGATATTGCCTCCACAGTTTAAATAGCCCTGGACTTGAAAGGGTAAATCATAGATAAAATGCAGATAAAAAAGGTTTGGACTCCAAAGAGAATAATATTAAGGAACCACCAACTAAGTATATTACTTGAATAATTATTAATAAAGTTCGGTGTGAGAACAACGAACGAGAGCACTAGGGCGGCCCAATAATCTGCTGGCAGCCCAAAGAGCCAAACTACGTGCCACGGAACGTATTGTCTCTTAAATTTTGCAAGTGAATAATATGGATTGAGCACAAACCAAAAAAAGTCCCACACCACAGTAAAAAGAAAATAGAGAGAAAGTGTTTTTGTACAATTGAACAAAGTGAAAGGCAAGCCATCAGCATAAGGCAGGTAGAAGATCAAGATTACAAAGAGATGCATAGTCAAGTGATATCCAGTTAATCTTTTTTTGAACATTAGACGGGAGTACAGTTTTGCATACCATGTATGCAGTGGAGGTTTCCAGGTTAAAAAGAACTACGTATACCTTGATTAGGTGTAATAATGTTTTGCTTACTTACTAGATCATGCGATAAACCACTGATGAGCGAAAAAATCAGCACCAAACACACTCCCGAGCCTAATCCAATAGAGATATAGCGGACCCAACTGTTATATAATGCTCCCAAG
>JBKPBA010000271.1:0-9117 GCA_046726675.1 Chloroflexota bacterium | reverse complement strand
ATTTTACTCCACAGTATAGTAAATATATCCTCCATAGCAGTAATGCGCTTACTTTCACCTAGAATTTTGGTTATGGTTATTACGGCTGATGGCCTGATGGTTACATATACAGATACGGCGGCAAGAACCTATACGATGCAGCTTACCGTTAGTTCAGCCACAGAGCAGTGGACTATCAGCATGCTAGTTCATGTCGTGAAGCAACCTACGAGCTACAATAACCCGTATGCACATTATCACGCCAGCGAACATTCTCGAGCTAATCCAGCCGTTGCATTGCCAACACCGGATAATAGCCTAACAGATAGAGCCAGCACGGCGTTTTTTGCAAAAACGCAAGCTACAACGACATCGGCAACTACGCCAGCATCTATACTTGCTGTGGGAGGAATATGAAGTACAGCTACTGGTCTCATTGTAGCAACATTGGTAGCGCTGATAGGAGTTGGTATAGAGCGTAGGAAACGACGGGTTGACTTTATTAGGTTTGACGCTCAAATTAAAGAAAACAAAGGAAAAAGCGTTGAGGAATCAGGATCATGGCAAGGCCGATCTATATGATTGATCATAGAAATTCTGACCTGGACTCAGTCGCCTCTGTATATGCCTATGCGCACCTGTTGCGATCGCAGGGAGAGGAACAAGCTATCGCCGCTCGTAATGGCGTGCTGAAACCCGAGGTGCGCTTCGTCCTGGAGCGTTTTAAGGTCGAACCACCTGAAGCAAAAGACGATGTATATCTCCAGGTACGCGATGCAATGAGGCGTGGAGTTACCTGCGCCTACATCGACCAACCACTCTTAGAAGCGGGACAACTTCTGCAGGAGCATAATCGCCGTTCAATGCCAGTGATAGATACCGAAAGCAAGGTACATGGCATTATCGCGGTAGAAGATTTCGCCAAACTGTTCTTCAAGGACCTTGATCCACAAACTGTCAACCGTATACCACTCAACCGGGATAACCTGGTACGTGTACTTCGAGGCCGCGTATTAGCAGAGGGACGGCGCAAGCTGGAGGATCGTGTTATTGTGGGTGCTATGGAGGCCGAGACGAGGGCTGATTATGTCGAACTGGTGTGCCTGGTTGTGCTAGGGGACCGCGAAGATGCACAGCTGACAGCCATTGAACATGGAGCGGCGGCGCTCGTGGTTACCGGCGATCTGCTGGTTTCGGAACGGACATTGGTAGCGGCATGAAAACATGGCGTGACGGTTATCAGTACTGCCCATCACACGTTTACTGCGGTACGCTTGATTAACTTAAGTACCAGCACACAGGATATTATGTATCGTGAGTTTGATTCCTGTCATCCAGAAGACCACTTGAGCGAGGTGCAGCCTATACTGGCACGCCGCCGCTCTATGCCTGTGGTGGATAACGAAGGCAAGCTAGTAGGATATCGCTCGCGTACCGATCTCATTAATGCTCGCCCCAAACGAGTTATTCTGGTAGATCATAACGAGCAATCACAGGCGGTAGCTGGTATCGAGGAGGCCGACTTATTGGGAATTATCGATCATCATCGCATTGCTGATGTGCATACGAATAAGCCAATTATGTTCCGAGCTGATCCAGTTGGCTGCACCGGAACCATCATAGTGGGCCTGTATCACGAAGCGGGGATAGCTATTCCTCGTGAAGCAGCAGGTTTGTTGCTGGCAGGACTGCTCAACGATACACTTATTCTGCGTTCACCGACCTGCACGCCGCGTGATGAACGGGTAGCGGCTGAATTGGCCGAGATCTCAGGCGAAGATATTGAGCAGTTCGGGCAAAAGCTTTTCGCAGCGGCAGCTGCTGATCTCAACAATCGTATTGCCAGGGATCTATTGACCGCCGATTTTAAGGAGTTCACAGTAGGGGATACAAAGTTTGCAATTGGAACGGTTGAGACTGCCAGCGCGGCGACTATCGAGAAACGCAGCGTGGAATTGCTTTCAGCGATGCGCGATCTCACACACGAGCGAGACTATAGCTCATTCATGTTTATGATTGTCGATATCATCAATTTGTATTGCCACTTATTGATCTGGGGTGGAGAACGCTCAGTAGCAGAGGTATTGGGTGTTCCTCTAGAGACCGATGGGCATTCAGTGATTGTAGAGGGGCTTGTCTCCCGTAAGAAACAGTTAGTGCCGTTACTCTCACGAATACAAGCCTTACTCCAGTAGAGTGACTTCAACGTTGTCACATCTTTTTTCTTACGGAAGCTGGTTGTAAACATTCCAGTCGCATCTTTTAACAGTCCAGCGCGGGAAGTCCCTGTAGTGGCTACTTCCTTCGTTACGTCGCATACTTCTACCGCTTTTACGTTTTATGTGCGATGTATCATCCTCTTCTCTGCCTCGCAGAGGCATCGCGCTTGGGACGTCTGTTTGCAAAACTGACAACTTAGTCTTCCCCCACGCACCAATTTCCTCGCCACATGGAACTCGATGGAGGAAGAAGCAGGGGATGTTCTTCTCGCCGCTTCAGAAAAACCCCTCACTCCTACGAGAAAAACAGACGCTTACTTGCAGAACATGCTCAGGGTAGCCATGGAGAGGATCTGCGCAGCGCGTTTGGATATTGTCATAGGAAACACCGAAATCATTGAAGCGCTGTACCCCCCAGTTGAGAGCGTCTCGCCCGGTAACAACCAGCAAGATCGTCGAGATGGTGCCAATGCCCGGGCGGTAATACCCAATATCGGGCCATTCAAAGAAGGTCAGGTCTGTACCTGGACGACCCTTTGAGGAATATCTGACATAACCCTCCATGCTCCAGTATCCAACAATTATCTCAAATTTGAGATAGTTGCAGTGAAGAAAGAGTTCATTGTCAAACAGAGAGTGATAGAGGGACGCGATCAGTATCGTGCGCCGTTTACTGCGTGGCGTGGCGGTCCCCGACGCATCTTTACTTCAGACGCCCGCGTGCGCCTTTCCAGGACACGCGATGTGTTTCCAGACGCCTCGGTGAGTTGCAATGAGCAAGATCGTCGGCAGAGTGATATGGTGCAGTTTCCTTGTCTCGTGGTCGAAGTCGTTTCTCCCATTACCGAGGGCTACGATCGAGGGCGGAAGTTTGCCTACTATCCTGAGTTTCCGACGATCCAGGAGTATCTGCTGATCGAAATCCAGTGCACGATGGTAGAGGTGTATCGACTAGAGCGACATGATCTGTGGGTACTGCGAGCCTTTCGAATAGGCGAAGAGGTAGAACTCGTCAACCTCGCGTGCGTTTTCCCGTTAGTGCGTCTACAAAGATGTAATATTTTCACCACAGGATGAAGACGTAAAGCCATAGATTGCTCTTAAAAGGATATCCTTTGATTCGATACTGACTCGCAGAATACAGTACTGACGTATGGTAAGAACATACGAAAGAGCCTGCTGGTCGCTTTTGCCTGCCCGTCACACTGGTTTTCTTGCAGATCATCATCAGCCTTCGGTTCCATGATAGAGTTCATCCATACCACCTGAATACGTGGAAAAAGGGTAACAACTAGATGCTTTCCTAATGTAGAAAGGCGTGCCTCCGACAGCAGTCTTGACAGCAAAGCCGGCGATAATGAGCACATCGCAGTGAATGCCAGCGAAACGACATGACGCTGCATTAGCAGCTCCAGGCGTTCAGATAAGCTCCCTACCCTCACCTCGAATACCCCTGAAGGGAAACACCCGTTCCATCCCGAACACATTGGTAGCATTTTTTACATAGTGAATCAATGGCAGCAATTCTGGCAGCAACGCCAATGATTTCAGACGATGAGAGACGAACGAAGACGAACAGCACAACCTCTATCTAAGCACCCTGGACTCCTTCAAGACGGACCCAGAGCGGGTCAAAAATAGGGGTACGGGGAGTTCGACTCTCCATCATCTCCACCATTTAGACCAGGAGAGATGTCATTTGCTGCCTGGTTTTATTTTGCTTTGAGTGTTTGAATATATCGAGTCGACAGCTTTACTTCTGAATGGCAGCAAACGGGGACAGACAATGAAGGAAAACTAGGCATTGTCGAACACGGTGGGGGATGGAACGAGATGGGCCAGAACACGGCGATCTATCATTGTCATTTACTTTGGTAGTATGCACGAGCTTTCCAAGAGTCGAGTGATTGGCTTGTTAAGGCCAGAGACCCTCATTAAGCAAAGACGAAACACACATACGGGTGCGAATAAGCGCCAGCTTCATGCTTCCCTCTCATCTGGCTCAATCGGCTTTCCCAGCCGTTCGTGATGATATTCGAGTTCCTGTCTCAGTTCATCAATAGAGGTCTCAACCCTGGCGAGGGTGGTATAGGCATCTTCCAGAACATTGGCGTAGTGTTGTTGCTGATCTGGCAAGGCTAGCACAGTTTTTTTCATGTGACGCAACGTTTCTAGCCGGGTAGCGAGGGTGCGGAGTGCTTGGATGGTCGTTTCTAGCTCTAGTTCATTCATGGCTACTGCTCCTCTCAGTTTTCTTATTCTCTACAGTCGAAGTGGACCTCTGAGTCCCTTCCACATCTACTTCCTTCTTTATTCTGGCTCATCGACCCAAAAACAGCAACGTTTACCACATATGCTGACTACGACAATGCAACTTCATTCGCTCAGGCAGGTGACAGGATGGGAACTGCTGGTCGTTGCGGGAGCTGCACAATACAAGCCCATCTTCCCTCTTTGCGCCAGCGAGGATCTCGACTACCTATCGTTTGCCAGTGCTCGAAGCGTTCCGGAAGGTCTCGCCAAGCCGAGTCGGTATTTATGACCCACAGGATGGCCTCCACGAGTTTCGCGATGCTCGACCGCTGGACAACCTACCGCTGCCTGCTGCGGTAAGAAGAGGCGTAATTGCTCCCGGCACTCAGGAGCCAGTTCCTGTAAGTTTACCGACCTCCGCCGCTGAAAGCCCCTGTGATTCATCCAGGGGGATGAAAGCGGCGTTCCTTTTTGGAGTGGGGTGGGGTCAGCAGTTCCACTTTTGCTCCTCTTAAAAAGAAGAGGTAAGAGTTCTCTTGCACGTTTTCAACAAAATAGCGTTTCGGTGGGTTCTCTGGTGTAGGGTCAGAGGGAAAAATGCTACCGTGTTCCAAAGTCGTGCCATGCGATACAGGAGTTGTTTTGAGCCAGGTCTCGCGGCTCGGCATGAACCCTGCCGAATGGTGTGGGACGACACACCAGGGTCATTCCAGAAGCTCTCGGCTTGGAGCCGTAGGGAGTCGTCACCAAATTGAGGGTGGGCCTCAATGACAGCAAAACCCGCGATGAGGAGCGAACAACAGTGAATCCCAGCAAGCATAATGTCTGCTGTGTAAGCACCACCCGGGCTTCCGCAAAAGGCCGGACACCCTCCCTTGCACGCTGCTGTGTTGTTCACGTTTCTGCCAGGTAGCGCCTTTCATATACGAGGGTGATCCGTTCGCGGCGAGATGGCCAGGGCGTGACTACGAGTTGGGTGGGATCGTCATCGCGCGCAATGAGCGTCAGTGTCGTAGTACTCATGGCGGTAGAAACCTGCTGCAATGACTGCGACTGATGGAGTCCGAAGCAAATGGAAAGGGCGAGCGCATCCTAGACCTGGACGAGCCGTTGGTTGCGCGCCACTACCTCCTCAGTCGTGTACGGCTCGTAGTGGGGGTCGGTACGCAAGCTCTCGAGCGGCTCCTCCTGGAATGCATGAGCCTCGCGCCAGGTAGTTCTGGATAGCCTGTGCGTTTTCGGGGAGATCTTTTGCCGCATCGTAGCGCTTTTAGAGTCGGGTGCCATGGAGTGAGATCAGGGGTGCGGCTTAGCGTCCTTGTGGGAGCACGAATCGGGCGGTTCCTGACCAGAGCCGAACATGTAAGAGCATGGGCATCTCAAGAAAACTGAACTGCAACGATCTTGTCGTAACACCCAAAGGAGAGTACTAGAGAGATGGGAGGGAGTCGGCACGAAGCCCACTGGCCGCCATCGAAATTTGACAGCGTATTTGACAGCTTGACGGGTGAATACACCTGCATTGTTCTGTATCAATGTGAACAAGCAAAATGCCTCACCTCAGGAATAAAGCGCGCTCGTGGCTGGTATGCGGGGACGGTTTTTAGCTGGTCTCTACCGTTGGGATAGAGGTCTCTTTGAGAGCGGGTTACGGGATTTGAACCCGTGATCTCAACTTTGGGAAAGTTGCATGTTGCCACTACACCAAACCCGCGCGCAGCATTCTGCTGACAAGGTGGAGTATAGCCGATTGGGAGGCAAAAGTCAATAGTTTATTTTGGCAACATCTCTTAAAGGGGTATGCAAAGAGCTGCGCCCTTTGCATACCCCTTTATGAGATGTTATAAGTTTTGTTTTGGATATAATGTTTGACACCATTTTTGCTATAAGTATGGTATCATGCAATTAATGAATGGGGTTGTTATCATATTATGATCAATTTACATATATCGCTTGCTTAAAAGGAGGACTCTATGGGCTTCTTTTCACGTCTTGCAACCTTTTTTAATATACGTGCCAATGCAGCGCTAGATAAAGCTGAAGACCCAGGGCAGGTAATGGATTATTCGTATAGCAAACAAGTCGAGCAACTACAGCAACTTCGTCGCTCGATTGCAGATGTTGTGACCAATGAAAAACGTCTTGAAATGCAACAATCACAACTTATCGAGAAGACCAAGAAATTGGACCAACAGGCATTACAGGCATTGCAGGCAAATCGTGAAGACCTGGCGCGAATGGCGTTACAGCGCAAAGAAATGCTGCTGGTACAAATCAACAGTTATGAACAACAACTGGCACAATTGAAAGCGCAAGAGGAGAAGTTGATCAATATGGAGCGCACAATCTCGGCTCGTGTGGAAGCCTTCCGCACGCAAAAAGAGATGGTAAAGGCGCAGTATAGCGCGGCGCAGGCACAAGTGAAGATCAACGAAACAGTTACAGGTATCTCTGAAGAAATGACAGAAATGAATCTGGCGATGCAGCGAGCGCAAGACAAAGTATTGACTATGCAAGCTCGCGCAAATGCGATGGAAGCGCTGATAGACCAGGGTACGCTTAACGAACAAGGAATGCTTGGAGCAGGTTCCGGTGATACGCTCGAGCGTGAACTACAAAAGATCTCAACCGAGCAGAATGTAGAAGCTCAATTGCAAGCTATGAAACAACAATTGCAACTCGGCGGTGCAAATGCTCAACAGAAACAGCTTGAAAGCCACTCATCCAACGACGCTGGCGCGTCTAGCTTCGCTCAGGATGAGTGAAATGAAGTAATAGAAAGGCCAACTTCATAACCAAAGCTAGCCCTTCTTTTTTTCTCTTTCTTTCTTTGCCTTGTAGAATGATTTTGGTTTTGGATGGCGTTCAGTGTCGACATATGCCGCAGGAGCGGCATCTTCACGAGCGGAAACGTCAAATTCGTCACGCTCGCTGAGCAGCTCTTGCAGGTCGTTGTAAATATAGTAGTTATCGATGACTTCGCGCATACGGAGCATATGCTTCAATACTTGCACCTGGCTAATGTTCGTTTTATCTCCTCTGGCAGGCTCCGCCTTTTTCAGGAGTGTCTCCACTAAATCCATGCTATCGTCATGAGCGCCGATGCCTTCAAGTCGTTCGCGCACTACTATTAATTGCTCGTATAAGTTCATTAAGCTCTCCTCTCCTGGAACTTATGGTAACATAGCACATAGTGCACGTCAAATTGTAGGCTACTTACCCAATTCAGTAGGCTCTACGGTCACAAGATTGGTATAGAATGTACTGCCGCCTCCCAGATCTGCCAGGTGGTCGGATGTCGTCCAGTTAACGTTGCGCTGATCAGGGCTAAACTTTGGCCACCAGACTGTCGTGGTCGCCAGGATGCCAGGGCGAACCATTTCTGTTACTTCGGCGACCAACCTGCACCAGCCTCGTTCGTTACCTATGCGCACCAATTGCCCACTTTGAATATTTCGAACAGCAGCATCGTTCGGGTGAATACGCAGCGTTGGAGCACCTTCTTTGTTAATCAGTCGCTCTTGATTGCCAAAGGTCGAACTGACAAAATGGTGAGCTGCTGGGCATAAAAGAGGAAGACGAGCATTTGCAGATAGTGCAGTATCCTGCTCCGTCCTTGTTTCTAATTCAGGCTCCCAACCAGGAACAGGATCATATCCTTTGGCCATAGCTGTCTCTGAATAAAACTCTACCTTCCCTGATGGGGTAGAGAAGATACCGTCAGCAAATGGAATCTCTTCGCTGGTAGAGATAGCAAGTGGGATTGAGCCTTTTTCCTGTAGACGTTTCAATGTGATGCCTTTCAGTCTTGGATTGTGTTGTGCAGTTGCTTCCATGATCTCCTGTATCACTTCATTCGCATCCTGTTGCAACCAGTACTCATTGAAACCCATCGCTGAGGATAAGGAGCGCATGACATCCCAGTTACTGCGTGTGTCACCTTGCGACGCAATAGCAGGCATGTTGTATTGCAATGACGTATGTCCGTATGGTTTGTGCAAGTCTACATGTTCAAGCTGGCTCGTAGCAGGTAAAAGTATATCCGCGTAGCGCGCAGTATCTGTCTCGAAGAGTTCATGCACAACAGTGAACAGATCATCGCGCAGTAAACCTTCAACGATCTTACCAGCATTGGGGGCAGAAGCAACAGGATTGGCGTTATAGACGAAAAGTGAGTACACAGGCGGATCGGCTTCTCCAGTGAGTATCGCTCCCAGGCGATTCATATTCAATGAACGTGGAGGCCGCGGGCAAGCTGGATCGTGCTCATGCGTTACTGCTTCTTTATCCCATTGCAACCAATCACTGGCGCTATACATGAGTCCACCACCAGGTAGACCATATTGTCCTGTAATAGCGGGCAGGCTGGCCAGTGTGCGCACCGTCTGGCCCCCATTCGTATGACGATTAATGCCATCCGTCACACGTAACAAAGCCGGGGTGGTGGTTGCATAGGTACGAGCAAGATCCAGAATTGTATCAACTTCAAGGCCTGTTATCTGCTCAGCGCGTTCTGGTGGAAACTGCATGATCCGTTCAAGCAGCGACTCCCAGCCAATGGTATGCGCAACAATCCACTCAGGTTTGTGTAGTCCCTCAGTCACCATGACATACATCATAGAGAGCGCAAGCGCGGCGTCTGTGCCAGGAAATGGCTGAATATGCT
>JBKPBA010000270.1:0-5542 GCA_046726675.1 Chloroflexota bacterium | reverse complement strand
CGCCATATTGTTTGGTAGGAGACGTCATAATCTTTGGCGATCTGGCGATAGGGTTCGCCTTGTTCGGCACGGCGGAGAACATCAGGCCATTGGGCGGGAGGGATACCATAGTGTGGGTTAGCAGGGCCGGGACGACGTTGCTTTTTTGGCTGAGGATAAAAAGAAGGATGATCCCCCTGTGTTGTCACGGGATCATCCTGAAAAGTTGTCAAAGACGGAACCGACGGGATTCGAACCCGCGATCTTCTGCGTGACAGGCAGACATGTTAGGCCACTACACCACGGCTCCTCATTGATCGTTACACCTTGCTGGGTGCGATTAGGATGATACCAGACAAGGGCTTTGCTGTCAAGTGTTCAGTAACACCAATTTTTCCGCTTGCTTGTATCTGTATGTTGACATCTGTACCGCGATGGCCTATCTTGTTCCTATATTATGCAAGAATTTTATTATGCAAGAATTTGCGAATTGTCTGTATACAAAACGTGAGAGCAGAAACGGGTGACAGAACAGTGGGACACGATATCCTGGTCGATGGCTATAACGTAATTAAAAGGGATGTTTCGTTTCAAACATTGAGTGCGAAGCGTCTTGCTGCTGCACGTCAACTTTTGGTAGATCAGCTTGCCAGTCGATATCGCCATACACCGCACCAGATCATCGTCGTCTTTGATGGCGATGGGGTAAGCGAGCAAAGCGTTCAGGATCGCCATGTGCGTATCATTTATTCCCGCGCAGGTGAAACTGCCGACAGTGTTATTGCTCGTTTAGCTGCTTCGGCACGAGCAGTGGGACGCGAAGTAGAATTGTACAGCGATGATAGAGAAGTAAGACAATCGGTTGCACAGCAGGGTGGGAGTGTCGGTTCTACCGGTCAGCTTACAAAACACTTGAACGCGGCACCTGCTGATCTTGCTCGACTGTCACACCATCGCCAACAGGCACGCCGCCAATATGGCCTGGACCCTGCACAAAAGTATGAACTTGATGACTATCAGCCCACTTCTTCGCATAATCGTAAAAGGAAAAAAACACCGCGACGTTTCTAAGAATTTGACAACGCCTGATATTCCTGCTACACTTTGGATTGTAGAACAGAAGTTCTCTATTTTCTCCTCATGAGGATAAACAGGCAAATGGGACAGGCCACCCGAACGACCAAACTCCTCCTTGACCTGGGTAAGCGAACCCAGGGAGGAACCAATACGAGCAAGCGAACCTGCTTAGAGGCAACCGTAGAACTGCTCAATGCAGCCCGAGCGTTCTATGTCGCCTTCTTCCTGGCCCATGCCGACAAGCTCTCCGAACGTGTGTCCTTCTTCTCCGAGAAGCACCTGGAGGAGCGTGAACGAGCCATCTCCGCCAATGAATTGCTCACCTGGGCCGAATTCCTCACCGTAGAAACCAAAGATCATCCTGATCCCCTGCGCGATTGGAACTTTAGCCGAACCTTCCCTGATTTCCCGTTCCTCTACCGCCGCGCTGTCATCAAGGATGCGATCGGCAAGGTCAAGTCATATCTTTCGAACCTCTCCAATTGGCACCGCAGCGGCAAAAAGAAGGGGAAACCAGGCCTGCCCGGGGCCAGCAATCATCCCATGCTCTATGAAGGGGCTTTCTCCCTGGAACTGGATGGCCTGGATCAGCGTGAGAGCTTTGTTCGGCTCAAGATCTACACAGGGGAACGCTGGACGTGGGTGAATTTCCCCGTCACATACAGCCGCTACTTTGAGCAGCGCCGAACGGAGCTGGGATGGGTACAGCAGAGCCCCAGACTGGTGCTGCGCCCCAAGCATGCTGAACTGCATTTCTCTCAGGTCAAAGAGGTCAAAGCCAGGAAGGTCAGAAACAGCAAACAGGACCCGGATCTGGTGACGGTGGCCGTGGACCTCAACGTCAAAAATCTGGCCGTCATCACGGTCAGACGGCACGGCAGCATCATCGAAACCGTGTTTGTGACCGATAAAGGGCTCGATCAGCAGCGCTATCGGCATCTCAAGCGCAGCAGCAAGAAGCAGTGGCTCTGCGGCAAACCCGTCAAGGGCGAGCGGAGCTCTGCGCAACTTTGGCGCCATATTCGTCGCATGAACACCGATGCCGCTCACAAGGCAGCCCGTGCCATTACCAGTGTCTGTGCGAAGTATCCCGGCTGTGTGCTGCTCTTTGAGCGATTACGCAAGATCAAGGCTGGAGGAGGAGGGAAATCGCGTCGGCTGAATCGCAAACAGGCGAATCAACTACGAGGACGGATCAATCGGCTCGCAAGAGAGAAAGCCTATGCTCAGGCAACGGTGACCGTCGAGGTGAATCCGCATGGGACCAGTCAGTATTGTGCACGATGCGGCGCCAAGGGCGAGAGGTTCTCGTCTCGAGGAAACGAACGCATCATAGCTCGCGGGGGGAAACTGTTTTGGTGCCCGGTCTGCCACTATGAGACCCAGGCCGATTTCAATGCCTCGGCAAATATCCATCGTTCGTTCTACCGCGAATATCATTGGCAGCCGCTCCTGAAGGAGAGTGGCTGAGCGCCCTGTCCGGCTACAGGTCGGATGGGAGAAGCCTGCTGGAGGGACACCCCGAGGATGGCAGGTCAGGCCGGTCTGCGAGTGAGCAGACACGCAAGGTGGTACGGCTCGTGTTGGCCCACCGGGGTAAGGGTCCAGTTCGCATTGCCTCGCGGGCATCACTTCCCGCAATAACTTGTTTCGATGCGAGAGGAGCTGGGGCAAGCTGGACTGCAGGAAGGCGACACACACGGCATCTGTCTGGGATTGCCTGGCAATTCTGGCAGTTGTGGATACCACATAAGAGGTATTAAACTAACATCCCCTCATCAATGGATGGGTGTCAGGTAGTAAAAGCTTATTTTTGTGCAACCGAGGGCAGTTCCTTTAGTGTTGTATCTTCCTGAGGTTGCTCTGATGCGCTATCTAATAAAGTTGGATTTGAATTCTTTGGCTGCTTGCTGAAGCGAGCTTTAAAGACGTAGGTAAATCCCTCGATCACAATCTTACGCGACATCTTCGATTTCCCAACGCGTCGATCCATGAAGACAATAGGCGTTTCGACTATCTTGAAGCCATGCAACATAACCCGATAGGCCAGTTCTATCTGAAACGCGTAGCCCTGCGATTGGATAGTGTCCAGGTCAATACTTTCTAAAACCTCGCGCCTGTAACAACGATAGCCTGCTGTACAATCATGCACAGGAATCCCCAGCATAAAACGCGCAAAGACATTACCTCCGCCACTGATCAGACGGCGGAGTATTGTCCAGTTGGGGGTATCACCTCCTGGAATGTAGCGCGACCCAATAACCAGGTCTGCTTTCTCAATTGCTTTAAGAAAATCGGGAAGATAACGAGGATCATGTGAGAAATCAGCATCCATCTCAAAAGCTGCATCGTACCCATGTTCAATGGCGTATTTAAAACCCTCAATATAAGCTGTGCCGAGTCCTAACTTACCAGAACGGTGGAGCACATGTACTTGCGCATTCTGTTGATGAATTTCGTCAGCAAGATCTCCTGTGCCATCTGGTGAATTGTCATCGACAATCAAAATATCAGTTTCGGGCGCAAACAAAAATATCTCTTTGATCAGAGGCGGAAGATTATCTATTTCGTTGTACGTTGGAATGATAATTAATGTTTTCATTTAGCTCCCTTATTTTGGTAGTACATAGAGCACAATAATAATTATTACTGTACACAACACAACGGTTCCAAGCATGTGTCGGTCACGCAACAGTACTTCTTCGGGACTCCCACCCTCCATTCGCATATACATCAGGTACAGGTATCGGAACATCCCGTATAACACCAGTGGGATAGTGATCATCAAACGATGATTCCCGGTTGGCCCCTGAAAGGTATAAAGGCTGTAAGCCATAATCGTAGCAGCGGTTACAATCGTAATCAACTGATCCAGAAGCGGCAGACTGTACTCTTTCAGTATCTGGCGATGGTTGCTAGCTTCACCTCGCAGTAATACCAATTCTTGTCGTCGCTTGCTTAATGCCAGAAATAATGATAAAAGAATCGTAACAAGGTAAAGCCACGGTGAGATCATGACCGGTATCACGACAGCGCCCGCTAATATGCGTAAAACGAAGCCACTCGCAATGATAAATACATCCAGTAATACAATATGTTTGAGGCGCACGCTGTACAGCACCATCAAAAGTAAGTAAGAGACAACAGTAAGCGCAAAGAGAACGTTTGTGCCTCCAAGCGAAGCAAAGATGTCAGTTTGCTGAATCGGAATGCTAAAAATGAGCAATGTTAATCCAGCGCAACCCAGGATCAAGATACCTATAGTCACAATTGCCCATGAGATGGATAGGTCACCGGTGGCAAGCGGGCGTTTGCTTTTAGTGGGATGCTGACGATCGTGTTCGAGGTCAAGGAGATCATTAAACAAATAAATACTACTAGATGCCAGGCAGAAGACAATGAAGGCTACAGACGCGCGCTCGAAAGATGTGAGGCTAAACAGTTGTTGCGCAAAAACGAGACCAACAAAAAGAGCCAGGTTTTTTGTCCATTGCATGGGTCTCATTGATTGTATTACCGCGCGAATGCGACCCCTAATTCCCAGTTTAGCAGCTAAAGAGTTTACTTCATTGGTTGTAGAGGAATGTAAGCCTTTCTGCTCATTAGATTGTAGCTCTTGTTTACTCGTCATTCTAATAGATGCGTCGCTTCAAATCAGCTACACGATGAATCGTGATGCGATGTTTATCAGTACTGATGAAGTTCTTGTCCGTAAAATAGCCCAGCACCTTATTGACGCTCTCACGGGAAGCCCCGACCATTGAGGCAAGTTCCTGTTGTGTCAAACGTACATCGATGCGGACACCATCCTCGGTTTTGACGCCATGAGTATCTGCTAACTCCAACAGTTTTTTCGCAACGCGCCCATACACGTCCAGAAAGATCAGATTTTCAACCATCTCATCAGTGGTACGTAAACGCTTACTCAGAGCCTCAAGTACCAAAATAGCAATCTTGGGATTTTTCAGAATAGCGTTGAGAAAGTCACTACGCTGTAATGTATAGCATTCAACTTTTTCTAAAGCAACGGCGTCGGTAGAGCGAGGCAAGCCGTCGAGGAGAGCGAATTCACCAAAGTATTCTCCTTTACCAAACACGGCTAATGAAACTTCTTGACCGTCAGGACTAATAATGCAGATTTTGACTTTACCCTCTTTAATCATATAGAGCACCTGTCCAGGGTCGTCACGGTGGAAAATGACCTCACCAGCGCGAAAAGTACGTCTTTTAGTAGCAGAACTCAGTGCTTGAATCTCTTCTTCGGGGAGGTCGGCAAAAAATGATACCTGTTTGAAATATGTGGTCTCTTTATCTGGCTCCATACTTTTCGTTTCCTTTATTAAGTTCTGAAATTGTCTACTATCGTTCTAACGGTGCATTTGGATAACTTATACTAACCCACTTTCAGCTATCATGCAAGAGTGTTGGGCTACTTTTATAACGATCCGAGTACACGCAGAACGAACAAACAAGTGAAGATAGGAAA
>JBKPBA010000269.1:0-8807 GCA_046726675.1 Chloroflexota bacterium | reverse complement strand
CCTTTGAGATTGGCGTCTTGCAGATCGGCTCCCCTGAGGATGGCCCTGTTGAGATTAGCTCCCCGCAGATCAGCCCCAGAGAGGTCGGTTCCTCCGAAAAAGGCCTCACTCAAGCTTGCCAGGTAGAGATCAGCCTCCCGTAAGCATGCTATGGAGAGATTGGCTCTACAAAGATCAGCTCCGCAGAGGCTGGCTCTACAGAGGTTAGCCCCCGTGAGGTTAGCCTCGCTCAGTTCGGCCTCACTGAGGTCAGCCTGGATGAGCTGGGACCACCTGCAGTCTGCTCGGCTCAGCTTCGCTTGCCTAAGCTTCGCCCCATAGAGGACTGCACCCCTAAGGCTGGCTTGCCGGAGGTCAGCCCGGCTCAGGTCCGCTTGCCTGAGATCGGCGTTGTTGAGCGTCGTTGCTCGCAGGTTCGCTTCACTAAGATTGGCTCCCACAAGCTTCGTCCAGGAAAGGTTAGCTTCCCTCAGATCAGCCTGACTCAGATCATTTTCGCTCAGATCAATCCCCCAGAGAATAGCCTGGGTGAGGTTGGCCTTGTTGAACGTGGCCCCGCTCAGGGTAGTCCCTGTCAGGTTGATTCCTGGCAGGCTGGCTCCCTTGAGGGTGGCCCCACGGAGGTTTGTCCAGGAAAGACTCGCCCCATAGAATTCGGCTCCGTCGAGCTTCGCATCGCTGAGATCGGCCCCATTGAGCGTAGCCCCCGCCAGAGTTGTTCCCGTGAGGTTCGCGGCGGAGAGATTCGCTCCGCTGAGATTGGCTTTCACAAGGTTGGCTCCGTTGAGCGCCGCTCTAGAGAGGTTCGCCTGATAAAGGTTTGCCTCAAAGAGGTCTGCTCCGCCGAGGTTTGCCTCCTGAAGGTTCACTCCGCTCAAGTCGGGAGAGAGCTCAAAATGCTTTGCCCTCCACGTATTCCACACACTTGAACCTTTTTTGAGTATTTTGAGATGATGTCGGTTTGCCATAAGGTTCATCTCCTCTGCTCGTAATGTGTGCTTCAGATTGTTATAATATGTTGTGGACAAGGCACTCAAAGAACCGAGGCGACTATGACTGATCGTGTTCATCCGCATCGCACACCCACAGTAAAACTACGAGGTGTCATACAGGCTTTACCCTGGCGTCTTTTCCTGCTCATGCCCATTCTGCTCCTTGTAGGTATTCCCGCTTTTCTCTTTGGGTCAAGGATTGGTCAACATGTATTGCCCAGCTTAACAAACTTCTTTTATAACATTTCAGGTCCTCCACTGCCGCCAACGCCTACTCCATTGCCGCCGTTTCCTGCAGCACTGCCGCAACCTGGTTCGTTACTCTATACTGTGCAGACTGGTGACTCCTGCGATGAGATTCTTACGCTTCAAATGCATATGATTGACGCTGGGCAGATTTTCAGCGACGCTAACCCAAACACAGTAAAAGCGCTTGATAATGCTATTGGTCGGGATTGTCATGAGCTGCAACCCGGCATGGTAATCACACTCTCGCCACAATATCCCCTGATAGCATTTGGTGGCGTTGTGCTCAAAGTTGAGGCAATTTCGCCGCAACAGCCCTTACCGACACCCTTAATTACCGTCACTAGTCAGCAACAGGCGGGCATTGATTGCTCTAACGGCTGTCTTCTGACAATCCGTATTGCTCCAGGTACGCAGACCCGTCTTTTAGTACAAACGGTGCTGCCCGTTCGTGCTGGCTCGTGGGTCTGGGCGCAGGCGATGCTTGACCGTAAGCAAATTGCTGGATTCGCTAATTACCCTTATGCCGATCCAAATACCTCGCTTAATGGTATGTTGTTACAGGCTTGCGATCTTCAGGTGGATAATACCCACGACGATAATTCGCTTTCTTGCAGCCAGCTTCTCCCCAACACCATTGTTGATGATGGTGGCGCATGGGTCTTCGGAGTCACTGGCCCTGGCTCATTAGACCATTGGCATTATCCCTTACATCTCCCTGATGGTAGCCGGGTGCTGCTCTGGCTCTTGGCCGATAGCCATAGGGATTTGAAATTTCAAAAAGGGAATCCGCTATACCGCTATAATGAAACGGCACATGTCTACGTGCGTGTGTGACCGTTCTGATGGTTTTTTGACCGCCTCTCTTTATGTATACCAGTCCCCTATAGGTACCCCTTTCAGGTACCAGTCCGTCGTAGTAATTCCCTCCGCGTAACTCACCGTCTTCTTTACCACCCCTCCGGGATTCTGGAAGCCTGTAATTAGCCGTCCCTGCTCTGCCAGCAGCATACTATCGTGCCAGATGGGGCCGGCGCCATCCACGCCTGTTACGTTGATCATCGGCGAGTCATCGTTGTTGCCTGCCCAGACGCCCATCACATAGTCTGTGGTATAACCGACCGTCCAGTTGTCGCGGAAATCCTGCGAGGTACCTGTCTTGACCGCTGCCGGACGTATGATGCCAGGATTTCCCTGGTAGCATTGCGTTTGCGAGTGGCTGTAGAGGTAGAGGGCACTACACTTGCCAAATTCGAAGGTACGCGAAGTGTTATCGCTCAGCACATCCGTCATTAAAAATGCAACTTGCTTACTCATCACTCGTTTCCCCTGGGGTATGAACTTGTAGATCAGGTGCCCCTGCGTATCTGTCACCATATTGATAGCATGAGGAGGAATGCGCACACCGCCGTTGGCAAAGACACCATAAGCCGATGTCTGATCCAGCAAGTGAATACCCATTGTGCCCAGCACCATTGTATAGTTCGGCGTTCCGGTATAGCTGGTGATGCCCATAACCTGGGCTGTATGTAACGCAGCTTCGACACCGACTCGTGCCAGCACCTTCACCCCTGGCACATTGAATGAGTTTTGCAAAGCGTAGCGATACGACATCAGGCCGTGAAAACGCTGGTCGTAGTTTTGCGGCGCATAGGACGGCAGACCGCAGCAGAGCTGAATACTAAATGGTTCGTCCAAGACTGGCATACCTGGACTCAATCCTTCTGCAAAGGCTGTGGCATAAATGTAAGGCTTGAAGGATGATCCTGATTGGCGGTAACCCTGGGAGGCCATGTCAAACGATCCGTAGTGTGGATTGGATGGGTCGATGTTGCCTAACAATACACGGATCGCCCCATTATGGAAATCGATCATCACAGCGGCAGCATCTGACATGTGATGTGCCGCCGCTAACTGCGCAATGTGTTGCTGTGCAATCTTCAGAATCTTATTTTGTAGTGGTAGATCAACCGTGGTGGAGATGATCAATCCTGCACGCGCCAGGTCTGCTTGCTTGACATGCAGCATCTGTGTCAGTTCATTCAGCACATAATTCACAAAATGTGGTGCCAGATTGTCGTGTATCACTCCGCGGTGTAGGAAGCCCGGCCGGCTGGCCTCGCTTAGCGCATCTCTCATCTGCTGGTTTGTAATATATCCGAGCAGGCGCATCTGGTTCAGCACCTGCAGCATGCGCTGATATGCGGCTCCAGGATGCAAAAAGGGATCAAGCGCAGAAGGCGATCTCGGGATACCCGCCAGCATCGCCGCCTGCGCAATATCAAGCTGAGAGGCCGCGCTAGCACGAGCAGTATCCCGCAAGTCGAAATAAGTAAAGGCAGCGGCATCGGCTCCGTATGCCTGCTCACCGTAAAAGATAGTGTTGAGGTACATCGAGAGTACCTGTTGCTTGCTGTAGCGCCGTGTCACCTCCGGCGCTAGAATAATCTCCTGCAGTTTCCGCATGATTGTATCCTGATTGCCCACAATAGCATTTTTAATCAGCTGCTGTGTGATCGTGCTTCCGCCCTCGACCACATGCCTATGCGTCAGGTCTGCTAGGGCCGCCCGTACAATCCCCGTGATATCGACCCCCGGATCTGTCCAGAAATACTGATCTTCGATCGCAACTTCGGCATTTATCAGGTTCTGGGATATTTGTGAGAGTGGTACAGTTACCTGCCTACCTTGATCCAGCATTTGGTAGATCAGCGTGCCATGCTCGTCATACATCTTCAGGCTATCCTTTGGTAAGATATCCTCCAGCGTCGTGACCTCCTGCTGGTAGCGTGCCTGTGTAGCTTCAACTACTGCCGTTAAACCCACTAATGTAGTGGCAAGCACCAACACCAGCGCGAGCGTTCCCATTGCTATAGGAAGCATTGTGAACTGTGTACCTATACGGTCAGCGGTTGCATATTGCTCATTGCTGCGTCGCAAATGTTTACGTTTGAAATGTCGCCGGGCGTACCATCCAGAGGGATGCATTCGCCGGTGAGAAGCCTCGTAGTAAACTCCCCTGGCAGGTTTCTGCGGGAGATCACACAGCCGCTGGGCAGCAGCAGCCTGACTATATTCTGAAAGCTTTGCTGGCCTGTAATTATCATTAGTGGATACCAGATGCTTTTCTTTTTTCATAGTTCACCCCTTTCTTGCTCTACGTAATATGCACGCATCACCCCTATAATCTTGTAAAGAAGATGCAGGGATAATAGTTGATAAATAATAAATGAAATATTATCAATTTAGATTAATAATACGGATAATATTAGATTAGCTTCATTTATGTGTGCAAATCTGCGAAAAAAAGCACAAAAATGTACATACCTGAGCTTCTTTGCTCATTCTGTGCCGGTGAATAGGATGCTAATAACTAGATTGAAGGTCTAAAATACACACCACTTTATAGTAATATTATAGCAAAGATGTATTAAAAATGCATTAACGAAATGGCTGTAAAGTCGGGATTAAAAATTTTTGCTGTGAAAACCAACATTCATTCTCTATTAGCTTGAAAACTGATGCATATCGCATTTCTTTGCAATGTTATGCTACACTATAAAAATGCGGAGACGGGTTAACATCTCCTCCAAAGCAGGAAATTCGTTACGTGGTTGCGAGTAGAGTTGATGATTTTGGTATGCCAGTATCAAAGATCGGCGATTACCGCATCTTCAATAAACAGCAATTGATTCAATATCCTGGCTTTAAAAAGACCTTGAGAAGTACAGAAAGGAACCAGATGATATACCATCTTGCACAGGTCAACATTGCTCGTATGTTGGTTCCCCTCAATGATCCACTGATGGCCGGGTTTGTAGCAGAGTTGGATGGGATTAACGCCCTCGCCGACAACAGCCCCGGCTTTCTCTGGCGACTGCAAACACCTGAAGGAAACGCCACAAACCTGCGTCCCTACGAGGATGATCTCATCCTTGTGAACCTCTCACTTTGGGCAAGTCTCACCGCTCTCTCTAACTTCGTCTATAAGAGTCGGCACCGGCAGGTATTGCAGCAGCGCCAAAAGTGGTTTCAGCGCTTTGATGGCCCCTATCTGGCACTCTGGTGGGTTCCCTCCGGTCACATCCCCAGTGTCGAGGAAGCACAAGAGCGTCTGGCTTACCTGCGTGCTCACGGCGAAACTCCATATGCTTTTTCCTTCAAAAAGCTATTTCCAGCGCCGGAAGCAGTGAACGACCTCCCGGCGCTAGTCGAATTGGAATGGTAGATTTGGAACCAGCATCATGACAGCTCATGAGCTGTCATACTTGATTTGATAGACAGAAATATAGTGGCGTCCTTTCTCCTTGCATCTCATCTGACTTCGCAGCAGTTGCATCTCATTCTGACTGAGTGCGGAGCACGAACTCTCCTTTCGACCGACCTGACTGCGCAGCAGGAGACATGCCAGCGTCGTTGGTCGGGCGGGTAGGTGCCAGATTCCTACCGATGTATATCAGCCGGAAGAACGGCCAATCCCGCCTCAGTCATACGACCCTCACGCAATAATCTCCCAACACGCTCGCGGTTAGAATCCGACCAGGGGCTTTTCGGTCGGCGTGGTGTAAAACGTCCCGCATAAGTCTCCTGGTCGATACCCTTGATCGCGCCATCGATCCAGCCGAAACACAGCGCCTCTTCTACAGACTCCTCGTAACTAATACCCGTTTTTCCAGTGGTCTTCTTGTAATAGATCAGCCAGATTTCTTTGTACTCGTGATGATTCTGTTCCAACCATCCGTGCCACTCATGACGAGTAGTGACAAGCAAAGTCTCGCCGATTTCCATTTACTACTCTTTTCTGCCCTCCGCATGCGCATATGCCTGGTCGCTCCTGGCTGCCATTATAAAATCATTACGATGCAGCCCCCCAATTTTATGCGTCCACCATGACACGGTCACTTTACCCCATTCGGTCAGCAGCGCCGGGTGATGTCCCTCTTCCTCTGCCAGTTCGCCGATTTTGTTCGTAAAAGCCAGGGCGTGCACGAAATTATCAAACCCGAATACTCTCTCTAAACGCTTGATCCCCTCAACTTCTATAATCTTCCAATCGGGCACCTGCGGGCGAAATTCGGCAATCTCTTCATCGGTAACTGTCGGTTCACCTTTACGACAGGCAGTACATTTCAATTGCGTTAGTTGGTTCATTGCTTTACCTCCTAAGGCTAATAACAGAGTAGTCATACAGATTCAACTGCTTTAATGCGCATGGTTGTTATCACAATTTCATCCGTACCAATCAGCTCGTGTCAACGGCAAACCACTATCTCCCCGATCAGGCTTTGCCAGCAGTGTCTGGTAAATGTTATTGACACCAATCTTGAAGGCATGCGCCGAGCCCGACATATATAAGCGCCATACGCGGTACGTCACATCATTCGTGAGCTTGCGAGCCTCCTCAGCATGCTTTTCCAACCTCTGCACCCATTGTCGCAAAGTGAGCGTATAATGCTCTCTCAAACTCTCCACATCGCGTACCTCGAAGCCGCTCGTCTCTGCTGCTCGCAGCGTACAGTTGATTGGCAACAATTCCCCGTCCGGAAACACATAGTGATTGACAAAGCTTGTTTTCGCTTTCACTGCATCGAAGGAATCGCTGGCAATTCCATGATTCAGGAAAACCCCGCCTGGGCGCAGCAACTGCCAGGCTTGCTTGAAGTAGGTAGGCAGCAGTGCTTCTCCAACGTGCTCGAACATTCCCACGCTGACAATTTTGTCAAACGAGTCAGCTTCAGTGACCTCTCGGTAATCGCGAACCGAGACCTTACAATTTCCCGACATACCTGCTTCCTCGATACGCCTCTGCGCCAATTCGGCTTGCGGCTCGCTCAGCGTGATCCCATATGCCTCAACCCCATAGTGCTGTGCGGCATAGATCACCAGCCCACCCCAGCCACACCCGATATCCAGCAATCGCTCACCAGGACGCAGGCGCAACTTGCGACAAATATACTCAAGTTTCCGTTCCTGGGCAGTATCTAGATCATCATCAGGATTAGCGAAGTATGCGCACGAGTACACCATGCGTGAGTCCAGCCACAACGCATAAAAATCGTTCGACCGGTTGTAATGATAGGTGACAGCCTGCCGGTCTCGCTCTTTCGAGTGCCGTGTGCCATACAATTTCGCCACCGCATCTCCCGGGCGAGCTTGTCCCGTGTTCGGCAAACTGAGCAACCGTTTCCCAAAGCGTACCTGCTCCATCTTTCCCCATTGATTTCGCGTAAAATGTTCCGCAAGTGGAAAAACTGCTTCAATATCTCCCTCGATATCAAAGTCATTGTAGATGTAGGCCTCTCCCAAGGTCAGGTCATTCGGCGGCAAGAACATCTGGCGCAGCGCCCCTGGATGCTGTAACACCACTGTGAAACGCACTGGCTCTTCCGATCCTCCACCTGGTCTCCAGGTGCTGCCATCCCACAAACGCACCGCAAAATTGCGCTGTTGGATGGAACCAAATAAGTCTTGAAGTAAAGAGATGGTCGTTTGAAGTGCCCGATCAGAGGTTTTCATTGTTGAAGTCGCCATAGCTGCTCCTTAGAAGTAAATGGATAAAATCACAGATGGTATATGTGAATGCAATCCAAATCGCTTATGAAGATGAGCTGAACTTCCGTTGGCCATGTAAGTTCTGACGATCACTCATTTTCGCTTAACACAGTATAACATTACAGGAGTATAGGGGTGACCTTCAAAGTCGTCCGTGGGATGGGGCCGTGCTCGCTTGCTGCAACGAATTCACGAGAAAGGCAACGGCGAAACAAACTGTCGCCTCAATCTTACTTCAAAACCAAATACCGAAGCTCCATAACTGGCCCATTCTAATGCCTCAGCAAACTCCCTCACACAACCAAATCGCTTACAAGAATCTTTCGCTAATGCTTTCATCACCACCTCTTCAACAGTGGGCATAATATCTACACCCTTCTCTCTCAAGGAGGGAGGAGCATCAAACAAATGCTTGTGAGCTACTTCGTAAAATGATCCGTTGAAAGGCCACTCACCGCTAAGCCATTCGTATACGACAACACCTAGCGAGTATTGGTCGCTGTTTCTACCAGATTTTCCCTGTAACTGCTCTGGGGCTGCGTACAACACAGTGCCCTCGAAATCAAGTATGCTGGGCAGATTAGTATCAATACTCTGGGAAGTGATAGCAATCCCAAAATCACTCAGTAAAACTTGATTGTATGGCCCCAAAAGCATATTGTGTGGCTTGATATCCCGATGGACTAGCTTACGATCATGAACATACTGCAATGCACTCGCAATCTGCTTGACATAAAAGACTATGGTTTCTGCCAGTACACGCGTCCCTTTAGGATGTCGTTGCCGCAAAGTGCCGTGAGGCATATAAGCCATGATGAGGTAAGGTCTATCGTCCACGATGCCGAAATCAAGGACTCGCACAATGTGAGGATGCTCCAGGCGAGTAAGAGTGTGAGCCTGAGCCAGGAATTTTTCCAGATGGCTTTTAGTGAAACGTCCAGGTAACATTTTTATTGCAATTGGTACATGAAGCTCCTTGTGTTCTCCAAGGTAAACTTCGGATGATCCACTCTGCCC
>JBKPBA010000268.1:0-7262 GCA_046726675.1 Chloroflexota bacterium | reverse complement strand
GCCACGGTCAGTACAAGGAAGACGAACATTTGCCCATCTACCGAATTAAGATAATGAGAGAAAGCAATAAACGAAAGGTTAACGGCGTTTAACATCAGTTCGATTGACATAAAAATAATTAATGGGTTTCGCCGGATGAGTACGCCCGTCACACCTATTGTGAAAATAATGGCGCTTACTATCAAATACCAGGTCAAGTTTAATGACATATGATTCCTCCAATTACTCTTTTCGGCCTAACACCATCGCGCCCAAAATGGCCACCACAATCAGCAAGCTGGTAACTTCAAAAGGGAATGCAAAGCCGTGAAAAAGTGCAAGGCCAAAGGCCTGAGTGTCGCCCTGGGTATTTACCACATGAGAGAGACCATTTGCTCCAATAGTCCTGGTAGCTTCAATACCAGGCGTCCCTGTGAAGAGAAGGTAGCTCAGTACCCCTACCAGTATCAGACCAAGGGTAGCGGCAATACCGCGTTGCCAGGGTATGCGATCTGGCGATTCCGTATCGCGTGCTTCTGAAGCCAGCATTGTAACCACAAATAGGAATAAGACCATAATTGCGCCAGCGTAAATAAGGATTTGCACAACTGCAATAAACATCGCACCCAATTGCAAGTAAAAGAGTGCCAGAAACAGCAGAGTAAGGATCAAACTCAATGCACTGTGTACGGCATTCCTAAAAATTATTACCCCTAAAGCAGAGGCTATACTGGCAACTGCCAGCACAAAGAATGCGAGTATTTGTGGGTTAATCATCCCTCCCTCCTATCTTCTTGATGCTGAAACTTCCTCCTGTCCTCATCTTGCTCCTCATCTACCAACAAAACTGGTTCATCAGTTGGAAGATCGCCCAGGCCAACAGCAGCCGCGCTTGCCTGCGATCCATCAAACATGTGTCTTGACTGGGGTATTGGTTGGGTAGCTTCAGGTGGAGGTGGTTCGAACCATACATCACTCGAACCAACTGTTGCCTGTCCCTCAGGCTCAAGTAATTGTTCTTTATGATACACCATATCTTCTGGATAGTATGCTGCCAGTTTGTATTCATGTTCCAATGTAATGGCGCCCGTAGGACAGGCGGCTTCACAGTAGCCACAGAAGATGCAACGCAGCAAGTTCACATCAAAGACTTTGGCATACCGTTCTCCCGGTGAGACCCGGTTCTCCTCTGTGTTTTCTTCTGCCTCGATATAAATCGCATCTGCAGGGCAGGCACCAGCGCACAGATAGCATCCGACACACCGCTCCAGGCCATTTTCATAACGATGTAGCACATGACGCCCACGAAAACGTGCGGGCAACTCACGCTCCTCTTCCGGATAAGAAACTGTTGTTGGTTTTTTGCCGATATTTTTTAAGATTGTTGCCATACCCTTGATAATGTCGAATGACATATGGACTCCTTATAGGCTGGGTTCTCTTCAGTAAAATAGATTAACGGTGTTGTATCTAAACCAATTACTTTTCCTTTAAGTGGATCTACCCATCCATGAGTTTCGTTCCTCATTGATAAACTTCTCTACATCGACATCTTTCCAATATTCTGAAGCCATTCCTCGAAATTCCATCACATTGTGCTTGGGTTGTTGCGCAACTCGTCGACGGATAATTGCGCCGAGATCTTCTAGCAACTGAATTTGCTCATCAGGTGAGAGATGCTCAACCTGGTTGATTACATCATTTAGCACCGCATTATAGACATAGGTTGACATAGTGACTCTCCTTGCGATATGTCTTACAAACTGTAATCAAATAATCATACCAGAGCCGATCTTTTTTGTCACATAGATGTAGACCAGGAAGTTCGGCAATATATCGTTATGCCTTGACTTCCTGCGCAGTCGGAACTTGCTCCACAGCAACTTTCTCAAACTTTGCCAGCCGTACCGACGACGGCAACGCCATCTTCTCTTCAGGTATTATCGTTTGCGCCAGTATATTTCTGCGGCGCTCATAGAGGAAGACAGCCAGGATAACAGCCAGACCTGCAAGGCCATTTATCCACCAGGGCCAACCCAATGCTACAACTGTTGCTGTGATTACTGCATTCACTACTGCTAAAGGGAGCAGCAATGTCCAACCCAAACGCATCAGGCGATCATAGCGAATGCGGGGCAGGGTGGCACGTATCCAGATAAACATGAAGAGGAAAAACGCAACTTTGATTATAAAGATGAGAAGCGAGAGGCCAGGGATCCGTTCCAGTCCGAAGCCGAAAAAGCCCCAGCCACCGAAGAAAAGTGTCGCAGCGACGGCGCTAACTGTAATCATGTTAATATATTCGGCCATCTGATATAGACTCCAGCGCAGCCCACTATACTCAGTCAAATAACCGGCAGTCAATTCCTGCTCGGCTTCCGGCAGGTCAAATGGAGCACGATTTACCTCTGCTATGGCAGCAATAAAGTAGAGCATGAAGCCAAGTGGTTGAGCAAAGACGAACCAGATACCCTGGTTAAGTTGCGCATGCACAATACCAACCATGCTCAGTGTACCAGCCCACATTAAGGTGCCACTAAGAGCCAATCCCAGACTTGTTTCGTAGGAGACCATTTGTGCAGCGCTGCGTAACGATCCTAATAATGAATAACGATTACCGGATGCCCAACCTCCGAGCACAATGCCATAGACCGAAAGTGATGAGATCGCGAGAATCCAGAGCAGGCCGACATTGATATCGCCAATGAATGGATCCCAGATACTTTGCTTGCCATCAAGCCAGCCATTGCCAATAGGTATTACAGCAAAGGCGCACAGTGCAACCACCACGGAAATCACTGGAGCCACCACGTAAATCGCTTTTTTGGCTTGCGTTGGCACGATTTGCTCTTTAAATGCCATCTTAACCGCATCGGCTATTGGCTGAAAGAGGCCGAACGGTCCCGCGCGGTTTGGCCCCAGGCGACCCTGGAGTTTTGCCACGACACGTCTCTCGGTGAGTGTCATATACGCGAAGGCTGTTAGCAATGCACCAATCAGGATCCCACTTTTGATCACGTCTGCAACAATCTGGTTATTGAGAAAATCAAGCATGCGCCGCCCCCTTTCGCATTGCTATGTCTGCATCGCTCGACAATATCTGCCCCTCCTGCTCCTGGGTTCGAACTCCCTGTGCCCCGAGATTTTCCCATGTCAACCCGCTATAAAATGGGTTGCTGGCAGCAATTTCTAACAATACATTCTGGGGGCTTCTGTAGGTCCATTTCTGGCCAAGATATTTCGCGACCTCTATAAGAATTTCCCAATCGGCCTTTGCTCCAGGCAATGGGCGTAGCGCATGTCGTATAGCCTGCACATGATGGTCGATATTCGTCATACTTCCATCCTTTTCTGCGAAAGTTACCGCTGGTAGTATCACATCCGCTTGTTCTGCTGTCTCCGTGAGTAGAATATCTTGCACTACTAAAAATTCCAGGTTAGATGGAAGTTGCTCGACGTGTCGTAAGGGATTTGCCCCTATCACATACAACGCTCTGATATCAGGACTGCTCAGCATCTCGTTGTAAGGTAGTCCTTTCTCAGAGGCTGGCTTATAACCCGGCAGTGCATCAGGCAAGAGGCCCATATCACGAACGCCAAGTGAGTTGGCATCCTCGACGAGTGGGCCAACACCGGATCCTGTGCGTGTTACGTTATTAGTGATAACTGCCAGAGCCTGCAAATCAGCAGCCAGGTCTTCACAGCCTGGAGCAAGTGTAGCCATCTCATCGTAGAGGATAATTGCTCCTTTAGACCTGGCTAATGATTCTGCAAGCTGCTGTAATTGTGTCGTTGCCTCAACTCCAAAAGTTTCTCCTGCAGCGCGAATGGCCTCGTCCTCGCTTTGTATCTTCTCTCGTATATCTTCGTACTGGTGAGGGTTTGCTATCTCGCCATTCAACGCTTGCTTCAAAAGCATCTTCGCGGCTATACCCGCACCATTCTGAGGAACAGTAATCTTGCTCACAGCAAAGCGATCAAGTTCCGTCTCGCTCTCATTGACGATGTAAATTTGTGCTCCAGACTTCATCGCCTTCTTGATGCGCAGGTTGAGAATAGGTTGGCGCTCGTAGGGATCAGCAGCGATTAACACGATATGGGAGGCTTTCTCTATGTCTGCGATGCTGTTGGTCATCATCCAGGGTTTGCCGGTCAATTGATCACGTGGGCCAGGGAAGTACCCATGATGATGATCGATATTGGGTGTACCAATGACCTCTCGAAGTAACTTCTGGAAGAGATATGCTTCCTCATTTGTTGTACGAGTCGAGCCAATACCACCAATGGCCTTTGCTCCATGCTTATCTGCAATACTTCGGATGCGTGAAGCTATCAAATAGAATGCCTGATCCCACGTTGCAGGTTCTAATTTGCCATCGCGGCGAATGAGAGGTGTGCGCAGTCTTTGCGGACTATTGACGAACTCAAAGCCCCAACGTCCGCGGTCACACAGCCAACCATCGTCAATCGCATCGTTAGTACGAGACATCAGGCGCATGATTTTATCGACACGCACATCTACACGGGCATTGCAGCCGACGCTGCAGTTATTGCATACACTCGGAATATGCTTCAATTCCCAAGGTCGCGCCTTGAAACGAAAAGCAGTAGCTGTGAGTGCGCCTACCGGGCACATCTCCACGGTATTGCCTGAGAAGATCGAGTCAAAGGCGTGGTCAGGAGCAGTGCCAACTTCCATTTTGTAGCCTCGCGAGATCATCACAAGACCATTATCCATCGAGATTTCCGAACTGAAACGCGTGCAGCGCTGGCATAGAATACATCGTTCGCGGTCAAGCATTACTCTGTCGCTAACGGGTACTGGTTTCGGGTAATGGCGCTTATACAGATCGAAACGTGTGCCACCAGGTCCATGACGAAGTGTGAAATCTTGTAAATCGCATTCCCCACCCTTGTCGCAAATGGGGCAATCAAGCGGGTGATTAATCAACAAGAATTCCAGTGTGCCCTTACGCGCTTTGATCACCATTTCAGTTTTGGTATGGACAACCATGCCTTCGCTAACTGGTGTAGTGCAAGCTGTCTGCGGAGGCTTCGGCATCTTTTCAATCTCGACGAAGCACATGCGACAGGCCCCTAGCGGAGGCATCTTAGGATGATAACAATAAATAGGAATCTCGATCCCGGCCTGCTGAGCTGCTGCCCAGACCAGTGTCCCACGAGGAACTGCGACGGGTATATCGTCAATAGTCAGATGTATTAGTTGGTCTGTTTTCTCTTCTGGCATATCGTTAATTACCATCTATAATTAATCAGGTATTTATGTGCGGTGCTCCATAATCATTCTTATGCACCCACATGTAAGGATTCGACTCCGATTTCTGGAGCTATATCAAATTGCCTATTACCTGATAAGGCAGCGTTTATTATGAATGTGATACTGATATTCTCCTCGGAACAGTTTGATGCTGCTCGTTATAGGACTCGTAGCTGCGTCTCCAAGCGGACAGAAAGATTTTCCGCTGATGTTATCGCAGATATCCATCAGAAGATCAATATCGCTTTCTTTGCCATCACCATGCTCTATGCGATGCAGAATCTCTGTTAACCAGTAGGTTCCCTCACGGCAGGGTGTACATTTACCACATGACTCATCGCGATAGAATTCTGTCATACGCAATACTGCATCTACAATGCAGGTTCCTTCATGCATGACAACAACTCCACCGGAACCAAGCATTGAACCAGCGGCTGCAATGGATTCAAAATCAAGCGGTGTGTCCACTTTATCTGCGCCGAGTATGAATGTAGAAGACCCTCCTGGAATAATGGCTTTGAGCTGCTTATCATCGAGGATACCTCCTCCATACTGCTCATCGTAGATCAATGTGCGAAGCGGCGTGCCAAGCGGTAACTCGTAGTTCCCTGGCTTTTTGACATGTCCACTCAAGCAGAAAATACGTGTTCCCGTGCTCTTTTCAGTACCGAACGAGGCGTACCATTCTGCCCCATTCTTTACAATCGCCGGGAGGGTCGCCAGTGTTTCGCAGTTATTAATGACCGTCGGTCCATCATAGAGTCCGATCACAGCCGGGAATGGCGGTTTCAATCGTGGATAACCACGTCTTCCCTCCAGTGATTCCATCAACGCGCTCTCTTCTCCGCAGATATAAGCGCCAGCTCCGCGATGCAAAATCACGTCGAGAGAAAAGTCGCTGCCGAGTATATTCTTGCCAATATAGCCTGCGGCATATGCTTCTTCAATGGCCCGTTCAACCTGTCGGCCCGCCAGAGCCAGTTCACCGCGTACATAAATAAAGGCTGCCGCAACACGGCAGGCATAGCTAGTAATAATTACTCCCTCAAGCAGTTGATGAGGGTTCTTCTCCATAATCATGCGGTCTTTAAAAGTACCAGGTTCGCTTTCATCAGCATTGCAGCAAAGGTAGCGCGTCTTATCATTTTTGGCGAGAAAGCTCCACTTCATACCGGTAGGGAAACCTGCTCCACCACGCCCACGCAGACCCGATTTCTTGACCAATTCAACCAGTTCATCGGGTTGGTATTCTTTAAGTGCCCTGACAAGGGCTTCATAACCCCCGTATTGACGATAGCCATCTAGAGTATCCAATCCAGGCGCATCTATGTCTTTTGTAATAATTAGTTCTGGCATTCTGTGCTAGTCCTTAAACCTTACAACCTTATCTCAGTTTTTGGCTCGACATCTTTTATGCTTCCGCCCTGCCCATCGCTCCTTGAAGAATCTGGAGCATTCATCTGTGAAACTACTCCTAATTCCCTGTTCCAGTCATCAACCAGTGTATCGGCCATCTCGAGGGTGATGTTCTCCACAAATTCATCGTTTACCTGGAGTACTGGTGCAGTGCCGCACGAGGCAAGGCATTCAGCGGTCATTAACGTGTAATTGCCATCAGTGCTCGTTTCGCCACGTTTTATACCCAGACGTTGCTCAAGGTGACTGACAAGCGCATCACAGCCGCGGAGATAACAGGAGATGCTGGTGCAGACTTTAATGACCTTTTTCCCAGGGGGTTGTTGATGATACATAGTATAAAAAGTGGCTACACTTTCAACATCATCAACAGTCAACCCAATCGTCTCGGCCACTGCTTGTAATGCTTCCTGGGTAATATATCCTTCTTCTTGTTGGGCAATATAGAGTGCTGGCATTATAGCTGAACGCGCAACCGGATAGCGTGCCGCCAGGTCGCGCATGCGCTGTTTCGCCTGTTCAGAAATCATCGGTCAACCTCTCCAAGCACAATATCAATACTACCAATCGCGGCTACTACATCAGCAAG
>JBKPBA010000267.1:0-8667 GCA_046726675.1 Chloroflexota bacterium | reverse complement strand
ATATACACCAATTCCAAGGGCAATGGCTACAAGAGCCAGTATTAGGGCGAATCGTCTAGATATCTTCATGAAAGGCTATTTCTCACTTTATCTCTATTTACCTTGATTCTCAACAAGAGTTTTTCATGGTATTTAACGTATGAGATGTCCAGAAAATCACTTCAGGCAACTTATGTCATCCACGTCATTTGCTTATAAACTCATTGACAAAGTAGGTGTATTTTAGCTAAAGTAGGGATGATAAAACGTTTTACATATAAATGTAAGTGTTTAGAAGGGAAAACGGTCACATGGGGATGTGCCTGGATAATGAAGATTGCGCGTTTCAAAATCTTGACAAAGCGCGCTTCTGCGCTAAGTGCGGTATTCCACTACAGGGATCATTATTGCAGGGGCGGTATGAAATCCAGGGTCTGACAGGCAAAGATCGCAATACAATTACACTAAGCGCTATTGATCGTCATGAAGAACTACCTGTAACAGTACGCGCTCTTCAGCCAAACATAACAAGTGCGGAAGAACGAGATATATTTTTGCAGGATGCAGAACTGGCATTTGCGCTTTCGGGCCGCATTAACGAAACTGGCACTATTCGAGTCATCGAATATGGACAAGATGGCCCTATAACGTTTCTGGTAAAATCTGAGATACCTATCCACTTACCTGCTACTGTTGACCAATCAGACGAGGTGAAAGCAGAAAAGAATTGGTTGGCAGAAGGTGATCGAGCTTATCAATTAAGTAAATATGAGGATGCACTTACTGCCTATGAAGAAGCGCTAATCAACAACCCTGTATCCGCTGAAGCATGGAGTGGCAAAGGGGCAACATTATTACATCTTGGACATATCGAAGAGGCCCTCTTAGCCTACGATCAGGCACTCTCGCTACATCCAAATGATCCCGATCTATGGAATTCTCGCGCGCATGTCTTGCATGAGTTGCACCGTTATGATGAAGAGATGTTTTGTTATGACCAGGCCCTTGCATTAGATCCAAATTATGTGTTTGCATGGAGCGGTCGTGGTATTACCCTGGTTGAACAAAATCGACTCGAAGAAGCATTGTTTGCTTTTGACCGTGCGCTTGTGCTGGATGCCACACAAGGGGTAATTTGGCAGGCGATGAGCGATGCCCTCTACAGTTTGCGCAGATACGAGGATGCATTACTCGCCATCAATCGGGCACTTGATCTCGAGCCAAACAACGCGACTATGTGGGACATTAAAGGCAACATTTTACGTCGACTACAAAGCCCTGACCAGGCATTGGTTGTTCATGAGCACGCGACCATGCTTTCTCCTGATAGCCCCATAGTTTGGTTCGATAAAGCTAATGATCTACGTGACCTGAAACGTTATGCTGAGGCATTGGTGGATTACGACCATGCACTGGCGCTTGACCAGGCTCTCGCTGGCGCATGGTATAATCGAGGAAATGTCCTGGCAGCGATGCACCTGTATGAGGATGCTCTTGCTTCCTATGATCAGGCGCTACAGTTTGATGATGGGTTAATCTCAGCGTGGTTTAACAAAGGCAGCCTGCTACACGAATTAGGACGCGACGAAGAAGCGTTGGTTGCCTTCGATTATGCACTGGCTCTGGATGCTCAATATAGCGCTGCCTGGAATAATAAGGGGCTTTCACTCTTTACCCTGGGTCATCTGGATGAAGCTCTGGCGGCCTTTGATCAAGCGACAACTTTCGGGCCAGATGACCCCGATGCCTGGTTTAATAAAGCCATAGTCATTGAGAGGCTAGCCAGAAAAGAAGAGGCTCTTTCGTGCCAGGCAAGAGCCACTAGATTGGAACATCAGACATTTTAAAAGTCGTCAAAGTGAGGATCAAAGGGGTGCAGGGGACGAAGTCTCTTGCCGGGGCGTGGGGTGTCCCCACAATTTCCTCTTTCCTCGGGGTGGGGAGGGGGAGTAAACCACTGGTGCATCTTCAGGATGTGGTGATATAATCATTTACACTCAAATACTTTGAATTATGCCTGATGTATGGAGAAGGAATGCGACGTTGCGCCGACCTCGCTGACTGCGGAAATGACAATCGGGACAGCGATGCTTTTTGTCGTGCATGCGCTTTACCCTTACTAAGTACCGCGTTAGCTGGGCGATATGTTGTAGAGGCTTTGATTAGTAAGGGTGGTTATGCGGCAGTCTTTCGTGGAGTAGATCAAAATCTATCTCGCCGCATAGCCATAAAAGTGCTTTTGCAAAACAAGACAACACCCACTGAGCAAGAACATTTCTTGCGCGAAGCTCGCATTGCAGCTACCCTGGATCACCCGAATATCGCTCCAATTCTCGACTACGGCAAAGACAGGCCTAGCGTTTTCCTTGTCATGCCGTTATATACAGCGGGGTCTTTACGCACCAGGTTGGCAGTCATCAACGGCCCCCTACCAGCGGCCGAGACGATCCATGATTTTCATCAGCTTGTAAACGCTTTGCACTATGCACATACACGACCACGACCTGTAATCCACCGTGATATTAAACCTGAAAATATACTGATCCACCAGGAAGATCGTCGCCTGGTTATTACCGACTTTGGTATCGCGCGCTCATTAGAACCTGGAACACGTGTCGGGAAGACGATTACAGTACGCGGCACCGTTGGCTACATGGCACCGGAGCAGACCAGCGGAGTAGTAGACCCACGCAGCGACCAGTTTGGTTGCGCAGTGGTACTCTATGAAATGCTTACCGGCTATAACCCTTTCGATGAGCATGGTGGACCAATTCTTCCTCCTTCCACCTTCAATGAGGATTTGCCATCTGCCCTTGATAGCGTGGTATTGCGCGCTCTGGCAGCACGCCCTGAAGATCGCTTCGCAGCTATGCTGGAGTTTATGTATGCGTTCGACCAGGCTATTCGCCCCAGTTCGGGTATCCTGTCTTTAGCACAAAACTCACAACCTGATGCCTGGAGCAACCCGGTGGTGCGCCAGAGCACAAATCCTTCTTCACCTGCTATTCAGATTGGTACCAGGCGAGGAGATTCCTTCGGTCGTCAACAAGCAGTGAAAGTAAGTACAAGCGGCAGTGTGCGTGAGAAATGCCAGGCGGGTGATCAGTTGCTGAAACAGCAACACTACTCCCAAGCCCTACATGCCTATGAAGAAGCGTTAAGCATAGAGCCACGCAATTTTTATGCCTGGAATGGTAAAGGAACAGCCCTTTATAGCCAGGGTAATTACAAGAAGGCATATGAAGCCTATCAGCGAGCTATCGAAATCGAGCCAGAGCACCCTGTTGTATGGGTAAGCGCAGGGCTTGCATTAAAGCGCCTTCAACGCCATCAACAGGCACTGGTACATTTTGAACGAGCGTTAACCATAGATCCAAAGTATATTGCAGCCTGGATTGGCAAAGCCGACGCTGAAATGGATATGAACCAGCCAGAAGAAGCCATTGCATCCTATGAGCAGGCCCTCATCTATGATCAGAACAGCTTCCAGGCGTGGAACGGTCTGGGTAATGCCCGTTCTTTCTTACGCGATTATGCTGGAGCTGTCGATGCTTATAGCCGTGCGTTGCTGATTAATCCACGCAGCGCCGTTGCCTGGTGCAACAAAGCAGAGGCCCTTGTCCACCATGGTCATAACCGCGCCGCGCTTGACGCACTCAATGAAGCAACCGAACTTGACCGCAACTACACACCCGCCTGGGTACTCAAAGCAGATGTCTACGAGGCGCTAGGCAATCGTCAGGAGGCTCAAAAGGCCCGCAAACGCATCAAACCATGGGGATTAGTCAATTAAACATCATTGCTGTCAACTTGCAATTCCCCGCCTCATAGAGATTATTCCCAGGCCAATAGCGACCAGCGCGGATAATGCAAGCACCGCCATATCCCGCCCAAACTGATCGGATGCGCTGTAGAAAACGGCCTGTTCAAGCGCATGCCTGCCATAAGTCAAAGGCACAAAGGCAGCAATGTTCTGGAGCCAGGCCGGCTCAAAGGCCAGTACACCAATCCCGCCTGCCAGAAAGAACAGGTAGATCGCCACATTGATGGATACAGCAATCACCACCTGCACACGGCGCAGCGCTGCCCCTATAGCAACTCCCAGTCCTGCACTCAGCAGCGCTACCAGGGCTATCGTAAGTAGTGTGCTCAACCAGTAAACTCCTTCAGGCTGTGTCCAACCCAGCACGTATCCTAAGAACAGCACCAGCATTCCCAGGATAAAAGTGATGGCAAAGCCTGCCATGACCTTCCCGGCGATGATTGCGCCGCGCGATACGGGCGAAAGCAAAAGTTCTTTGACCGTGCGACTTTCCCACTCACGCGCAGTTGAAAGACCACTATTGATCAGGCCGCTGATCATCAGTAGCAGCAGGATTGTCGGGAGTATGTTGTACTGGAAAAACTCCACATCGCGATGTCGCAGATCGGTCTCTTGCATGGTCACTTTTACGTGACTGGCCTTACCTTGCGCCTGGTAGAATTGCGTGATAGCATCCGGCACAGAGCGGCGGATATCGTTGGTAAAATCCAGGTTCAGGTTATTAACTGTAACATCGATGGGCGCATTTACGTGCGCATCTACCCGCTGTGTGAAATCGGCGGGAATGGTGATAATAGCCGCCACGTCAATATCGTTGAGCAATACCCGTGCCTGTTCGGGTGTGGCATCAGTAATGCGAAAGACATCAGCATTGTGAATAATTTGAGCCATTTGTTGCCCTTTTACCCCATGGTCCAGCGTGACAAGTGCCACCGGGTTGCGCCCAACAGCAGCCGCTCCCAGCGCATTCACTAACAAGAAAGCAATCGGAGGCACCAAGGTGGCAGCTATATTGGCAGGCTGGCGCAGCAAGACGCGTATATCTTTTCTGAGAATAACCCAGATTGCATGAAAAAATGCAGGTAACCGGGCGGGGGCAAGCCCCGCCCCTACATATTTGATGAATCGGGTAAACATTATTTCTCTATCCTCCTCAGACTAATGCGCCAGGGTGCTGCGGCGCAGGACAATCGAAGCCAGGATCAACAAGGCCAGCGCGTAAACACCGAGTATCAAGGCATTCGTGCCAATACCATAGGTATTGAGAATGAAATTATGGAATGCATGTTGCTGTAACACGATAGCGTAGTAGATCGGGAAAATTTGCGCGATCACCTGGATGGCCGCTGTGCCAAAACTAATTGGGCCAAACGCACCGCTCAAAAAGAACAGGGGAATGGCTGTTCCAAAGGAGAGCGCGATCACCGGCTGGCGCACTTTCAACAGCGTGCCAAGCAGCGTACCAAAGGCGATGAAGATCAGGAGTGAGAGCAGTGTGAAGCCAATCACCTCATCCCAGTGCACGGGCCAGACTCCAATTACAAAGATCAGCACGCACAGGACGACAATGACGGATGCTATGCTCATCACAAAAGCTCCTAACATTTTCCCCACTATCACTGCCCAGCGGCGCGCGGGAGAAAGCAAGAGTTCCTTGATGGTCTCGTTTTCATACTCGCGCGCTGCGGCTGTACCTGATTGCAACATACCGGCCAACACCAGCCCTATAACGAGAATTGAAACCGTCAGATAGGGGATATAATCGGTATCCTGTGGCTGGAGATCGATTTCTCGTGGTGTGATATCAACCAGGTTGGGAAAGGCTTTCGCATAAAAGCTGGTTATAGAAAGCGGGATGGCACGTCGAATGTCGTTAGTAAAATCGGTATTAAGATTATTGATCTGCACTCCTACCCGCACCGGCTGGTTCTGGCGGATACGTGCGTCGAAATCCGAAGGAATGGTCACAACGGCGACAATTTTGCCGGTTGAAATCAAGTTTTGCGCATCGCTCGCACTGGCAATTTGCAGTCGGAACGAATGTGCATGGCTCATGGCATCATAAAATTGCTGTGCATAGGGACCTGTGTCATGCATAACCACTGCGGTGGGGGCCAGGCCACCCGATAACACAAACAGGCTCATCAGAATGAGCACATTGACAGGAACGAATATACCGATGATGGTAAACACGCGCTCGGTCAGAGCACTCTTGATGTCCTTTTTCATACAGGCCCAGATGACTCGCAAGGTGTAAGCGGGTTCATGATACATGTCATTCCCCTTTCTTCTCCACTCGTCCTGCCTGACTGCGCAGCGTCGTTGGCAGGACGGATAGGTGCCTAATCGCGCAGCGCTGTACCCGTCAGCAACAGGAAAATCTCGTCCAGGTTAGGTTCGCGAATGGCAATATCTTTGATCTCTCCCTCTTGAGAAAGAATAGTGATAACCTGCGCCACGATATTGTTGGTACCCTGCATAGTAATCTTAAGGTGTGTCCCCTCTTGCACCACATCATTGACACCCGCTAGCGCGCGTAATGCAGATGTATCCTTGACTGGCGGGGCGATTTCCGCCTCGATGACACTACCGCCATAGGTCTGCTTGAGTTGTTCTGGTGTATCGACCTCGATGAGTTTGCCATGATCGATAATTGCTACACGTTCACAGAGTACCTGGGCCTCCTCAAGATAATTGGTCGTAATCAATACCGTCTTTCCCTGGTCTCGTAGCGCGAGGATATAGTCCCAGATAGCTCGTCGAGCTTGTACATCTACGCCCAATGTTGGTTCGTCGAGATAGATCAATTGAGGATCGTGGAGTAATGCGCGCGCAAGCGCGAGTCGGCGCTTCATACCCCCGGAGAATGTTCCCACCCGCGAATCCTTTCGATCTAACAATTGCACAAGCTCTAGCAATTTGGTGATGCGCTCTTTCTTTTGCTTGCGTGGGATACCAAAGAGATCGGCGTGAAAATCCATATTCGCCCAGGCTGTAAGTTCTTCATAAAGCGCCGTCTCCTGGGGAACCGAACCAAGGATCTGGTGCACCTGCCGTGTATTGTGCCGAACGTCGTTGCCCATCACACGCACCTCTCCACTCGTCGGAACGCTTAGACCACTAATCATATTGATAGTAGTTGTTTTACCTGAACCGTTTGGTCCCAGTAGTCCGAAGATCTCCCCTTGCTTCACTGAAAGCGTAAGATGATCTACAGCACGAAAGTTCCCAAAGGACTTACAGAGATCTCGCACTTCAATCGCTAGTCCAGTGTTCGTTGAAGTTTGTCCTGGCGTCGGTGTTATTTGGGTAACATCTTTACTCATTTGCTCTTCTCTTTCCCGGTATGCATGAAATCATTGCTCTATCTTGTGGCTATGTTCCAGTTCGTTTACTTTCCAGTTGGTCTAGCCGCTTAAAATCAGGCAGTAAACGAAATCGATCCCCGGTACCAGGGCCTACTGCAGAGAGATTGGCAATGATCTTCTGTAGTTTTGCCAGCATATCGCGCTGCTCAGCCTCGGTAAAGCCCTGTACCATGATCTCATTGAATGACATGGCCGCGTCAGGCAAGTACTGCATAATATCCCGTCCCTCTGTAGTAAGATACACCTTCACCACGCGACGGTCTTCGCGGTCGTGCCTACGCTCAACCAAACCATTCTGTTCAAGGCGTCTCACAATACCTGTCATGGTAGGTGCATCGATCGCACGCTTCTGACTCAAGGTGCCAATCGTTTGCCCATCCTGCTCAATAAGCAGAATAAGTACACCCCATTGAGGAGGTGTAACAACGTACGGCTTATTATGCTCAACACAGCATGTTTTTAGCGCTTCATAGAAAGCATACGCTACACTGCGCTGAGCATAGAAAAGCCAGTATCCAAGGTAATCTTCCGAATGAATTTCCATTTTTATTTTCTAATAACTTATCCTTAGCGTGCTAATATTTAGCATACTAAGGATTATACAGTATCAGAAGTATTATGTCAATACTTGTCCTAGATGATGTCCCACATATTATGCACTTTGATAAAATAATCCGATCAACTGTAGGGGCCGATTTATTGCGCCCAGCGCCGATTGATCGGCCCTCGGTGGATGTCCCGATGTCCGTATTAAGAAGTTAGAAAGCATTACACCAGAGGAGTAATTTCCGGCAGCATATAGGGATAAAGTGGTAATGACTGCAATGCCTGCAATATCTGTTCCTCCGACTCGCCCTGCATGACAATCCAAACATGAGGGCGATCAGCGCTAACGTAAAGGGCCTCGACTATCCCCTTTTCCTTCAATACTTTTATATGCGCCTGCTCTTGCGGAATGAGCGCGCGTATTTCTTCCGAGGAACCTTGAAATCCAGCGCTAACCATTAATTTCATACTCGTTGAGTTCCTTTCGTATTAGTGATCGGCCTATTCCAGCCAATCACTATGATATGTTTAAGTATATCAAACGAAACATAAACACTACTACGTTTTTAACGAATCGGTAGACCTCCCAGGAAAGCGAAGCTAAAGCACATAGCAACGATAGTTACAAAAAGTGCTCGTGGAAGTTTAATTTACGAAACAGCAGGAACTTCTACTTCCTCTAAAGGGTCACCATCCTGCGCTCGAGCAGCCACTTTATGGCTCGGCATCCTTGTAAAGAATGCTCCTAAAAGCCCCAATAAGGCAAACACACCAGCGGCAATCCAGGTAAAAGTAAATGAATTGACCACTCCGTTCTTGAACTCGGCAGCTTTTTGATCGCCGAGCGCCTTGAGGCTTACCTTTGCCTGCTCTCGAAAGGCTGGAGGCGCAAACTGTGCGAATTGAGTCAGATCGACCGATTGTGGCTTAACCTGGCTGGAATTCACATTA
>JBKPBA010000266.1:0-3753 GCA_046726675.1 Chloroflexota bacterium | reverse complement strand
CCAGAGACTGAATAGAATTACAATTATTGCTATCACACTGCCCGTAATCAGTATTGCCTTGTCGACATTTGCCAGAAATTCATAAGGAGAAAAGCCTGCTGGATACTGCAGAGGTTCTGCAACAACCAGTGCCCCTATTATCGCTCCTGTTGGTTGACCTCCATCGCGTATCGGAACGCTAATGTATAATCCTGCAAGCGAATTGTCGCTATACGATGAGACTTGCAGGTTACCTTGCACCTCCTGCCCTTGTAGCGCCTGTTGGAGAGGCTGCTCAAAAGTTGAAATATCGAACCTGGGCAGGGATGTAGCAAGCAACTGGTGATTCGCGTCTACCACAATATAAAGTTCTGGCACACCAAGGTTGATCGTTCCTATATTACCCCAGTCATCACCAGCTAGTTGATATCGTTGACCAATTTGTTGTGCAATGTATTCCGCGTTCGCGCGGAATTGATCGAGCTGCGCCGAATAGAAGTAGTTTTGCACTACTACCGAGACCACAATGATAAGTAAGAGCATAGCGCCGAGGGCGACACCCAGATAGCTCAGTACGAGTTTTGCACGCAAGCTGAATGCTGGCCTGGAGGAACGTGTAACCACGAGCAAGGTTCCTTTCTTAGGACCCCTCAGGATCAAATTTGTAGCCTAAACCCCAGACAGTCTTAATGTAATGAGGAGTTCCAGGCCCTCCAGCAACTTCTAACTTCTTGCGCAGTGTTCCTATATGAACATCCACTGTCCGTCCATCACCGAGGAATGTATAACCCCAAATGTGTTCAAGCAAGGTCTCGCGGGTAAACACACGTCCGGGAGCCGAGGCAAGTGTAACAAGTAAATCAAATTCCTTTGCTGTCAGGGATGCAACCTGCCCGTGAACTTCGACTCGTCTTTCAGGAATACTGATGCGCAGTCCATCGAAACGTATTTCTTCTACTGTATTCCCTGTGTTTCCAGTATTCTTGCCTGCTACTCCATAAGCTGTAGTCTGGTTTCCATTATGCGAAGGGAAAGTGAATGCAGTCTCTCCGTTACGTACCGCAACAGCTTCCAATGGAGCATCTCTTTGCTCTGTGTACAGATCACCAACCGGTGTACTCCTGCGTAGAATAGCCTTGACACGACTCACTACTTCACGTGGGCTAAACGGTTTGACCAGGTAATCATCCGCTCCCAATTCCAATCCTGCGATACGATCTTCTTCACCCTGGCGAGCCGTGAGCATAAGAATAGGAGTGTTTGCCCAGGCACGTATCCGGCGGCATACTTCCATACCATCCATTACTGGTAACATCAGATCGAGAATGACCAGGTCAGGTCGTTCGCGTGCATGTAACTCCAGTCCTGCCACTCCATCGCCGGCCGTCAATACCTGATAATTAGCTTGCTCCAGATAGAGCCTGATGAGTTGTACTATTGTTGCTTCATCTTCAATAATCAATATCTTCTTCATTGATAGTATCTTCCTGATTCATTATCATCTTGTTTAAGATCATGCTACAACACGATTTACATAGAGGACAATCCAACTCTACATATTAACAAAATTATCCGTTCTCAGTAGGGGCCGATTGATCGCGCCCATCGCCGATTGATCGGCCCTCTGCGGATGTTCCACTGAATCATCCTTTTCACCCCGTCTAATAAAAGCATACAATTGAAAGATCAAATACACTTATGGAAAGTGTAAAATATTTGTATGAAGATTACCTTGAAATATCCTCGATGCCATGTCCAACAACCAATAAGTCTTTACAAATATTTTACACTTTCCTGTGAGTTTCCACATATCTACAAGCTACACTAACAACAGACAAATGTAGTCACCTATCATACAACAAAAACGTAATAAAGTTGGAGGCATATTGCAATGCAAGATCCCTATTCAGACAATCAATCGCGGGGAGCCTATCAGGCTCCCACACAACCAGCAATGCCAATTACGGCGCCGCACCAGGCTCTCCCTGGACAAATGCAAACGCCACCCAAGACGCCACCTGTAAATCCCAGGCCTTCTAATGGCGTACGTACAGGTGCTATTATAGCTTTGTCATTTGTACTTCTGCTAGTCCTGGGTGTCGGCTTATTTGCTGGCTGGCAATTCGGCAGAACCAGTGCATCTCCTAATGGAGCAAGTTCAAATGTAGCAACATTACAGCCAGGCACCGGCCCGGCATCAACCGTTCCCCCACTCACCGGTAACAATGAACAAGCCGTACGAGAGGCTGTGATTGCCAAAGTCCGCCCGGCCGTGGTAGAGGTAAATGTTACTACCCAGCAAGGTGGCGCAATTGGCTCCGGCGTCATTATCGATCGCCGTGGCTATATCGTCACCAATAATCACGTGGTGAATGGCGCACGAAGTTTGAATGTTACGCTGTATGATGGCACGAATCTCCCAGCGCAACTGGTAGGTACAGACCCCGCCGATGACCTCGCGGTAGTCAAGATCACCCCGCCATCTAAAGGCCTGACCGTAGCAACTCTCGGTGACTCATCCAAGTTACAGGTAGGCGAGGATGTAATGGCGATTGGAAATCCTCTGGGCATCACTCAAACAGTAACCCATGGCATCATCAGTGCACTTGGACGTAGTGTCTCTGAAGGCCAGGGCGGAGCAACTATTCCCAACGCCATCCAGACCGATGCCGCCATCAACCCTGGAAACAGTGGTGGCGCATTAGTAGACATGCAGGGTAACCTGGTAGGTATTCCTACCCTGACAGCCATTGACCCTGAATTTAATACACCGGCCAGTGGAGTAGGCTTCGCAATTCCGTCAAATCGCGTAGCAACCATCGTACCTCAGATCATCGCTACTGGCAGTGTCACACATACTGGCCGGGCAGCTCTTGGTGTGCGTGTCGCGGACGTTGATGCAAACCTGGCTGCGCAAGACAATCTGGCAGTTGATCATGGCGTGTATGTTGCGGAAGTAGTTCCAAATGGTGCAGCGGCTTCTGCCGGGATAAAGGCTGGTGATGTGATCGTACAGATCAATAACACACCAGTGACCGATACTCAATCTCTCGGAGAAGCTCTGGCTACCCATAACCCCGGTGATACAGTAGCTGCACACATCTACCGTGGTAGCCAGCAACTGACGATCAACGTCAAATTGGGTGAGCTACAGGCTGGAAGTTAGGTTCGTTTCGCTTGCATTAGCAAGAACAAATTTAAAGAATCAGCCCGAAAAATTTGGGATGATTCTTTTTGGTCCCACTTCTTCGTCCGGAAAATAGCTGGCCTGATACGTTACTAATTGATGAGAACATGTACTTATGTACTTTAATATTGACACAACAATACCCTGTATGATACATGTAATGTTGACATAAGGCTAAATGAGAGTTCGCACCTTTTCCCTTTTGTGTCTATACATTACCGATAATCTTTATCGATGACATCTCCTCCTGGATGCGATGAATCCGTACATCCTGCCAAGGAGTAATTGATGAGCTTACAACTATTTTCCAGACCTGGTCAGCCCAAGAAAGCTACACAAGTGTACCTTTCCTGGCTTTCTTTAGCCCTTATCAGCGCACTATTGTTTCTTCCCAGCTGTGCTCCGTCTTCAACTGCAACACAAAAACGAGTCACGAGCACACCGACTGTAAAAATTAAACTCACACCCACACAACCTACGCTCACCAGTACTCCTTCATCAGGTGACACTACCCAATCACCAACAAGCTTTTTTGATGAAATAGCCCTCTTGCGTCGTCTGCGAAGTCCTCAGGGTTGGATGTGGAG
>JBKPBA010000265.1:0-5796 GCA_046726675.1 Chloroflexota bacterium | reverse complement strand
CTGCCGTATCTGATCTGGCATCAATTACAGGGCAGCGTCCAGTCATTACGCGCGCAAGGCGTTCAGTTGCAGCGTTCAAGCTGCGTGAAGGTATGCAGATTGGGTGTATGGTGACGCTGCGTGGTGAGCGTATGTACTACTTTCTCGATAAACTCATAAATGTAGCTCTACCGCGCTTGCGTGACTTCCAAGGGGTATCACCAGAGGCATTTGATGGCCGGGGTAATTATACATTGGGGTTACGCGAACAACTGGTCTTTCCTGAGATCGATTATGACAAAGTAGACAAGGTGCGCGGCATGGAAGTAAGTATTGTAACAACAGCTCGCACCGACGAAGAGGGGCGACGGCTGCTCAAACTGATGGGCATGCCCTTTAAGAAATAACGCTGGAGAGTGGAATGGCAAAAATCTCAATGATTGTGAAGTCGCAGCGCAAGCCCAAGTTCAAAGTGCAGCAGCATAATCGCTGCCAGATCTGTGGACGGCCTCGCGCCTATATTCGCAAATTCGGCCTCTGCCGCATCTGCTTCCGCGAACGTGCGTTGCGCGGTGAGCTGCCCGGTGTGACGAAATCGAGTTGGTAATCGGAGGGTGTTGTTACATGAACATGACTGATCCCATCGCGGATATGCTGACACGTATTCGCAATGCGGTTGCAGCGCGACACAATCGCGTAACGATTCCGGCCTCTAAGATGAAGCTGGCAATTGCGCGTGTGCTGAAGGAAGAAGGTTATATCAAGGATATTGAGATCCTCAAGGATAACCCGCAAGGCACTATTCGAATAACGCTGCGCTATGTGGATAAGCGACCGGTGTTGACGCAATTAAAGCGTGTCAGCAAACCGGGGCTACGAGTATATACAAAACGGGCTAATATCCCTCGCGTCCGCGGTGGACAGGGTGTAGCCATTCTATCAACGCCGCAGGGTCTGATGACTGGCCAGCGTGCCTATCGAGAAGGTTTTGGTGGTGAAGTCATTTGCTACGTCTGGTAGTCAGGAGGGTATAAGATGTCTCGTATTGGACGTGCTCCAATTCCTGTGCCGCCAAAGGTGCAGGTGACCTGGACTGATGAGAATCTGGTGACGGTCAAAGGTCCTAAAGGGGAGTTGTCATATCAGGTTGATCCTGCGTTGACGCTAAAACTAGAAGAAGGGACCCTTGAAGTCACTCGTCCATCAGACAGCAAAGAACATAAAGCAAAACATGGCCTGTATCGTTCGCTCATCAACAATATGGTTGAAGGAGTGACGAAAGGGTATACGAAGCAATTAGAAATTCATGGTGTGGGTTACCGTGCCGCTAAAGTAGGTGACAATCTGGTGATTCAGGTTGGGTACTCCCATCCTATCGAAGTTCAGCCCCCCGAAGGGATTGCTTTCAGTGTCGATGGTATTGATCCAGCTACCAAGGCTACTAAGCTGAGTGTGAGCGGGATTGACAAACAACAAGTGGGTGAAATAGCGGCAAGGATCCGCAGATTACGTAAACCGGAGCCTTATAAAGGCAAAGGTATTCGTTATGCAGGTGAAGCGATTCGCCGCAAAGCCGGCAAAGCTGGGAAAGTCGGTGGTAAGAAGAAATGATAAAACGATTTAATGCGAATCAGGCGCGGCTTAAGCGGCATAGGCGCATGAGAAGCCGCCTGGAAGGCTCACACGACCGACCACGCCTGAATATATATCGCAGTGGGATGCATATCTATGCGCAAGTAATTGACGATACGACTGGTCAGACATTGGCTGCAGCCTCGACATTGGATGAGGCTCTGCGCAACTTTGTGCCGGAGAAGAAAGCTGCTTCCGCTGAGGAATCGAAAAGAGAAGTTGCTTCTGAAACAGCATCAGTAGAGATGGCTCAGACCAAAGGAAAAGGGGCCAAAACGGAGAAGACCCAGGCAAAGGGCGGACAATCCCAAAAAGGGACTACCAGTAAGGGAGGGAAGCCTTTTACTCAGGTCAAAACCCAACTTCCAAGCGCAGTGAAAGGTGTAAAAAAGACGCCCGTGGAAGCGCTGAACGCAATCGCCGGCAATCGGAAAGTAGCGCTTGCTCGTGAAGTGGGTAAACTGGTTGCTCAGCGTGCCAGAGAGAAGGGTATCAGTCGTGTCGTCTTTGATCGAGGCGGCTATGCCTATCATGGGCGCGTGGCTGCGCTGGCAGAAGGCGCTCGTGAAATAGGCCTGAGTTTCTAGGCCACTAGGAGATAAGATGCCAAGGATAGATGCTTCAAAACTAAACCTGGAAGAGACAGTAGTGCAGGTGAGCCGTGTCTCCAAGGTAGTCAAGGGCGGTCGGCACTTTAGCATTCGAGCAATCGTAGTCGTCGGGGATCGCAACGGCCACGTTGGTTATGGCCTGGGCAAGGCTGCCGAATATACCGAAGCCATTCGCAAAGGCGTGGAAGATGCTAAGAAGAATTTGATTTCAGTACCTCTGACTGGAACGACCATACCTTTTATGATCAAAACTCGCTTTGGCGCTTCAGAGGTCATGCTGAAGCCTGCGGCTCCAGGCACAGGTGTAATTGCCGGTGGAGCAGTGCGTGCGGTAATGGAGTCGGTTGGCATTCGTGATATATTGACGAAATCACTCGGAAGTACCAATGCGGCTAATACTGTTCAAGCTTGCTTGAAAGGACTGCGTGAGTTGCGCTCTGCCGATGAAGAGGCAGCTTTGCGCGGTAAAACGGTTGCTGAAATAGTCGGTAAGAAGCAGGCAGAGCGCCTTGCTATTGCAGCTGCCAACCAGGCTGAACAGGCGGCACAAGCACGAGTTGAACGTGAAGAGGAAGCGCGTGATAGTAGGAGCTCGACAGGCAGCCGTCGAGGTGGTGGGTCAAACGAGCGGGATCGCCGTAGTGGTGGCGAACGTGGTGACCGTCGTAGTGGTGGCGAGCGTCGTAGATAGATGGCAATTGGAGATAAAAAATGGCAAAACTGCGTGTTAAATGGGTCAAAAGCGCAATTGGCTATTCAAAAGACCAGAAGGCAACTATTCGTGCATTGGGGTTGCGAAAACTCCAGCAGACAGTTGAGCATGAAGATAATCCCGCCATGCGTGGGATGATTCGGAAAGTGAACCACCTGGTAAAGGTAGAGGAAGTAGTCTCATGAAACTTTCTGATTTGCGACCAGCCCCTGGTTCGCACAAGCGCGAGAAGCGAGTTGGTCGTGGACACGGCTCTGGCCGTGGCAAGACTGCCGGCCGTGGCACAAAAGGCCAGAAGGCTCGCACTGGCGGCACAATACATCGAGCATTTAATGGCGGTCAGACGCGCCTCTCGAAGAGGCTGCCATTCGTGCGTGGTCTTGGAAACAAAAATCTTGCTTTTCGTCATGATTATGCTATTGTAAATGTTACTGATCTTAAGCTCTTTGAAGCTGGTACTCAAATTACGCCGGATGTTCTAGTAGCGCAAGGCTTTATGACAAAGGCTGAGGGCAAAGGTTTGGTGAAGATCCTTGGCGATGGTGATTTGGATCGAGCGCTATCTGTTCGTGCACATAAGTTTAGTGCCAGCGCTCGAGCTAAGATTGAAGCTGCAGGCGGTACTGTTGAGATAATTCCGACAAAAGTGTACGCAAAGACGAAGAGACGTAAAGACGAAGGCAAGAAGGCACCAGCGCAACAGAACACCTAAGTATAGCTGCTCGTTATGTCTTAGTGTTGAATCTGCGTTGTTTTGTGAAAGGAGACTCCCATGTGGGAAAGACTGCGCAGTATCTGGACAATACCAGATCTACGCAAAAAGATTCTCTTCACTCTGGCGATGTTACTGGTTTTCCGTGTTCTCGCCCATATCACAGTGCCTTTGACGCATACTGAGGAGCTAGCTCTGTCTAACCTCTTCTCGTCGAATGGTAATCAGAACCTGAGCCAGTTGCTCGGTTTATTAGATGTCTTTTCGGGTGGGTCATTGCAACAGTTCTCTATAGTTGCGCTAGGAGTCTATCCATATATAACCGCGACTATTGTAATGCAGCTTCTCATGCCAATTATCCCAGCTTTAGAGAATATGAATCGTGAGGGTGAGGCAGGACGCTTGCGCTTCAGCCAGATCACACGTATTGTTACGGTGCCGCTGGCATTCTTACAGGCTCTTGGCAATACAGCTATTTTTGTGCGCTATGGTGTGTTGACGAACTTCAGCCTCTTCGATCCGAAGTATGCGTTGGAATCCTGGGCAATCGTGCTTTCTCTGGTAGCAGGTACAATGATCCTGGTGTGGATAGGTGAACTGATCACAGAGAACGGTATCGGAAATGGTATCTCAATCATCATCTTTGGTGGTATTGTGAGTCGAATTCCCCAATTTGTACAACAGGGATATACGGCTAGCTCGACCGGTAGTATCGTCAGTATAGTGGTCTTCTTGATTATCGGTTTGGTGACGATCCTTGCTATAGTTTACGTTTATCAGGGACAGCGGCGTGTGCCAATTGAGTATCCGACAAAGCGCATGGTAGGGCGAGGGATGCTGGTAGGTACTGCGCAAAGAACCTATATTCCGATGCAGGTCAACAGCGCGGGAATGATTCCGCTCATCTTCGCACAGTCTATGCTCATCTTTCCGGCAGTATTGGCCCAATACCTGGCGGCCAGCAATACTACCTGGTTGGCCAATTTTGCGAATTGGATGGGAACCTATATTGCTAATACGTCAACATGGTACTATTGGGCCATTTACTTTGTGTTAGTAGTTGCTTTCACATACTTCTACGCGTATGTTGTGTGGCAACAGCAGAACATTCCAGAAACGTTACAGAAGCAAGGTGCACATATTCCTGGCTATCGGCCAGGCGAAGCAACGCGTAAACACTTGAACGATATCCTCAATCGAGTAACGTTAGGTGGCGCGCTGTTCCTTGGAACAGTGGCGATTTTGCCTTTTCTTGCTCGTGTGGGTGGAAACCAGTTACTGAGTAGCGCTGCGCTCTTGATTGTAGTAGGTGTAGTGTTGGATACAGTCAGACAAGTTGAGGCCCAGATGGTAATGCGTAACTATTCGGGCTTTCTCACTTAAAAGGTTAACACTGGAGGGTAAACGTGTATATTATCCTGCTCGGCGCACAGGGATCAGGCAAGGGAACACAAGCCGAAATGCTTTCGCAGGCGCTCGGAGTTCCTCATGTTGCCAGTGGTGACCTCTTTCGTAAAGCCATTGATGAGAAGACTGAGCTAGGACTTAAAGCTAAAGCATACATAGATCGTGGGGAACTGGTTCCCGATGATCTCACTGTAGCGATGGTAGTAAAACGTCTTGAAGAGCCAGATTGCTCGCAAGGAGTGCTGTTTGATGGCTTCCCTCGCACTGTGGCGCAAGCAGAGGTTTTGGATAAGGGGTTACAGGAAGTTGGAAAACAGATCGATCTTGCGATTTATCTGCAAGTTCCTCGGGAGGAATTGCTCAAAAGACTTTCGGGACGCTATATCTGTAGGGCAAAGCAGCACGTTTATAACATAAACACTCGTCCGCCAAAGGTAGCGGGCGTATGTGATATAGATGGGAGTGAATTGTACCAACGCTCTGATGATACAGGAGAAGCGGTGCAGAAGCGATTGGATATCTTTTTCAAAGAGACTATTCAGTTGCTTGATTACTACAGGAATCAGAAGAAATTGGTAGAAGTGGATGGAAACCAGGATATCGACCAGGTGCAACAATCACTTCTGGATGTGATACGAACCTGGCGAACTTCTTAGGGATGTGCCAAAAGTGATAAAAATATCGCTCGACATTTATGAATATTTGTGCTATAATTCGTAGTTGGCTGCAGCAGTGTCAACTGC
>JBKPBA010000264.1:0-6739 GCA_046726675.1 Chloroflexota bacterium | reverse complement strand
CTTGCGTACCGTCCAAACTGAGCAACCTACTGCCGTTGCGATTTGGGTGTCGTTCAAACCCGCAGCGGCATACTCGCTGATCTCTAGGCGCGTCTGAAACGTGGTCGTTTGTCCTCGTAGGTGCATATGGCCTCCTTCCCGGCTTGCAGGTCGTCCTTCTGAAGAAGATCATAGCGCTCCCGGGAAGGAGATGGGGGGTACGACTTTACGAGACTTGCGCCAAAACGCATGGGTACGACTTTACGAGACTCAACATTGCATTATGTGGACTACGAGCGCCTTCCTATTGAAGAGTTTTCAGAGAATGGCGAGAGTATTCCACTTGTGGCCTCTGCCTGCTATCATTATGATCAAAACTGATTATCGTATCGATTCTGATGGAGGTCAAACACGTATGCCGCACCAGCTTCTCACTACACCTGCCCGCTCATCCACCCTGCACTGGTGGCAACGAGGCGTGATTTACCACATCTACCCACGGAGTTTCCAAGACAGCAATGGCGATGGCATCGGGGATGTACAGGGCATCATCACGCGTCTCGACTACCTGACCTGGCTAGGGGTAGATGCCCTCTGGCTCTCTCCGATCTTTCCCTCACCCATGGTTGATTTTGGTTACGACATCGCCGATTACTGTGCGGTTGACCCGCTCTTCGGTGATCTGGAGACCTTTGAGCGATTGCTTGAGCAGGCCCATCGCCGGGGCCTGAAGGTCCTGCTCGATTTTGTCCCCAACCATACCTCTGATACGCATCCCTGGTTCGTGGAGGCACGCTCTAGTCGTACCAGCCGCAAGCGTGAGGGTATCTCTGGCGCGATCCCGCGCCAGATGGAGGCCCTCCCAACAATTGGGAGAGCTACTTTGGTGGCCCAGCCTGGACGTTTGATCAGCACACGGGGCAGTATTACTTGCATCAGTTCGATGCCAGGATGCCTGAGTTGAATTGGCGCCATCTCGAAGTGCGAGCCGCGATGTACGATGTGATGCGCTTCTGGCTCGACCGGGGGGTTGATGGCCTGCGCGTCGATGTGCTCTGGATGCTCATCAAGGATGAGCAGTGGCGTGACAACCCCATGAATCCGGACTGGCAAGCAGGGGACTTGCCCTGGGCTCACCAAGTCCGGCTCTACAGCGAGGATCGACCGGAGGTCCACGAGGTGGTGCGCGGCATGCGGGCAGTGATAGACAGCTATGCCGAACGGGTGCTGATTGGAGAGATCTACCTGCCGCTCCCCCGCCTGCTGCGTTATTATGGTGAAAGCTTACAGGGCGTCCACTTTCCTTTCAACTTCCAACTCGTCCTGCTCCCAGAGTGGAATGCGCAGACGATCCGGCAGACGGTGGAGAGCTACGAAGCGGCTTTGCCGGGAGGTGCCTGGCCCAACTGGGTGCTGGGCAACCACGATAAGCCACGCCTTGCCAGCCGGATTGGGCGGCTCGCTGCCCGTGTCGCGACGATGCTCCTGTTGACCCTACGGGGAACGCCCACCTGGTATTATGGCGATGAGCTAGGCATGCAGGACGTTCCGATCCCAGCCCACCTGGCCCAGGACCCGCAAGGCAAGCGCCAACTGGGCTTTGGACGCGATCCCGTGCGGACGCCGATGCCGTGGGATGACGGGCCCAACGCTGGCTTTTGCTCGGTTAACGTTGAGCCATGGCTGCCCTTGGCTGCCAATTACCAGCAGATCAACGTGGCCACAGAGCGTGAAGAGGCTCGCTCCCAGCTTGCGCTCACACGTGCGCTGCTCACCTTGCGCCGCACGACACCAGCACTCACAAGCGGGAGCTATCATGCTCTTGAAAGCGGATCCGAGCACTGTTTTGTCTATCTTCGAGAACATGGAGAGCAGCGCCTAGTGGTTGCCCTGAACTGTTCAGCGCAGGCACAATTGGTAAGATTGCCTGGGTTGGATCAGGGTCGCATCCTCCTGTCGACCTATCTAGATCGAAAGGAACAGGTGAACCTGGCTGCTCTTGCTCTGCGGTGCCATGAAGGATGCGTCATTGAGATCAAGGAGGCTCACACGCCATGAACTATGGGTTCGTCTTTTCATCTATGCTCAATACCACTTCCAAGCAGCCAGCAGGTGCGTGTAAAGGGTGTTGATCTCTTGTACTGTTGCGGCGAAGACCGCATCGCGGGACACCCTGGAGGAGAGCCAGAGGTGATGGCGCCACGGCTTGAGATGATGCTGCTAATGGGACTTGACAGCAGTGATGCTTTCTTTTACTATCTGATTAGTAAAAGAAAGCATCACTCCAAAGACCCGTCCGCCAATTCAAGGTCATGCATATCCGAGATCTGTGCCAATCTGTGCAATTGACATAATAGAGGATGAAGAACAGGAGAACGAAGATAGCGAGAACAAAGCATGTGGAACTCCACAAACAGCGCGCACAACAAATTGTGCGCGCATCAGCCCAACTGATTCAGGAAAAAGGCTTTCAAGGCATGACCCTTCAGGATGTGGCTGATGAGCTTGATTTCACCAAAGCGGCTCTTTACTACTACGTCCAGGATAAGCAGGATGTGCTGTTCCGCATCTTTCTGCAGACGCTCGAGATGGCGCTGGAAACTGCCGAGGAGATAGTCAATAGCGCAATGTCACCTCCTGAAAAGCTTCGCGCGTATATTGATCGCCAGGTTCGGATGATAGCCGAGCACCCTGAGCTGTTTACGGTGTATTTCAATGAAAAGGCGCATCTTACCTCCGAGCATTCACAGGCTGCATCCGACAAGGAGCGCCAGATTGTCCACGCGATTGCGGCGATCTTTCAACAGGGTGTCATTGATGGGTATTTTCGCGATCTCGATCCAGTGGTCGCCACGTTCGCCATTATGGGAGTGAGTAACTGGGTGTACCGCTGGTACCGCCCTGAAGGAAGATTGTCAGTTGATGAGGTGTCGAGGGTCCTGCAGATAGTCACTTTAAGAGGGTTGGAGCTACCAACTTGATACATTTGGACTAGCACGGGTCATTCTTAATTAAGGGGACTACCCGGAAGGAGGTATTATGACTGAGACTGCTGTCACACCGGAAGGGATACCAGTAATCACTGAAGATCCGTTTTCCCTGGAGAACCTTGCTGAGCCACACGCCTTGCATGAGCAGTTGCGCGAAGCAGGACCGGTGGTCTACTTAGACCGCTACGGTGTGTGGGGAATGGCGCGCTATGAGCAGGTAAACGATGCCCTCAAGGACTGGGTGACCTTTTCGTCGGCATCCGGCGCAGGCCTGGCTGATTTCCGCAAGGAGAAGCCATGGCGGACACCAAGCCTGCTACTTGAGGCCGATCCGCCCGCCCATACCCTCGCACGGGAAGTTGTTGGCCCGATCCTGGCACCTCCGGCACTGAGGGCACTGCGAGAGAGTTTCGAGCGCGAGGCAATCGAGTTGGTAGACCGGCTCGCCACCCTCGGCAGTTTCGACGCTGTCACCCAACTGGCCGAAGTGTATCCAATAAAGGTGTTCGGAGACGCGGTAGGGTTGCCCGAGGAAGACCGGGAAAACTTGTTGCCGTACGCCAACATGGTTTTCAATGCATTTGGGCCTCGCAATCAGTTGCTCGAGGCTGCTATGGCCAATGCCCAGGCAGTCCAGCAGTGGATTTCGGCCAGTTGCAGCCGCGAGGTGTTGCGCCCTGGGAGCTTCGGTTCCCAGATCTGGGAGGCTGTCGATGCGGGCAAGATCCCCGAGGAATGGGCTGGGTTGCTGGTGCGGTCCCTTCTCAGTGCGGGCTTAGACACAACGATCAATGGAATTGCTGCCGCCATCTACGCTCTGGCCAGCCACCAGGATCAGTGGAGCTTGCTGCGACAGGACCCATCGTTGGCCAAATTGGCCTTTGAGGAAACAGTGCGCTGGGAGTCCACGGTACAGACGTTCTTTCGCACGACGACTCGCGAGGTCGAGGTCGCCGGGAGACGGATCCCTGCTGGGGAGAAGGTGCTGCTGTTTCTAGGGGCCGCCAACCGCGATCCACGGCGGTGGAGCGACCCAGATCGCTTCGACATCCAACGCAACGCATCGGGCCACGTCGGGTTCGGCATGGGCATCCACCGATGTGTCGGTCAAACGGTCGCCCGCGTGGAGGCGGAAATTGTGCTGACAGCTCTTGCCCGGCGGGTGGAACGAATCGAGCTCACGGGCCAACCGCAATGCAAGCCGAATAACACATTGCGCGCATGGGGCAATCTTCCGGTGACTGTGCACGCAGCTCTTGCTTGAGGTGGACGAACGTGCAAGGGTGTTGCCTGAGACAAAGGAGATTGTATATACTGGGTCAGGAAAAGGAGGTGTCATGACGGAATCACGCTTCGATATTGGAATGAAGGTCCGCAGGGAGGTGTTTGGAAGCGAGTATGTTGAGCGAGCTCTAGCTCGTGCCACCGAGTTCGATGCTGACTTCCAGCGCTTCATCACAGAGATGGCCTGGGGTTCCGTCTGGGCACGCCCGGACCTGGACAGGCGGACGAGAAGCCTGGTCACAATTGCGATTCTGGCGGCATTAGGCCGTGAAGAATTGGCCATGCATCTACGAGCCAGCCGCAATATCGGGGTCGATCAGCACGAAATCGCGGAGGTGCTCCTCCACGTGGCTGTATACGCAGGCGTTCCTGCGGCCAATGCCGCATTTTCGGTGGCAAAGAAAGAGTTTGATCAGCCAGCAGGTGTCTCCGTAGAGGAAGATCCGGCAAAGGCAAGACAGGAGGATGTATGAAGCAGATCACTATTGGCGACATCGTGCGGGGGGATCGGGAGGTCTTCCCACCCTACCTGTATGAGGCCTATCAATCCACGCGGCTCCGGGCACCGACGCTTCCGCTCATAGAGGTGCCATTGACGCTCTCGGAGTTGACCGGCCCCGGTCCTGCGATCAGCGCCATTACACCGGAAGACGCCGACCTTACACGTAACGCGGGGACCGGCGGAGAGGCGATTGGCCAGCGAATCATTGTGACCGGTCGCGTGCTGGACGACCGTGTCACTCCGGTGCCGAATACACTTCTGGAGATCTGGCAGGCCAATGCCGCTGGCCGGTATCTCCACAAACGGGATCAGTGGCCGGGGCCACTCGATCCCAACTTCCTGGGCATGGGCCGCTGTTTGACGAATGAAGAAGGGATCTACCGCTTTCTGACTATACGACCGGGTGCGTATCCCTGGCTGAATCACCCCAACGCCTGGCGTCCGGCCCACATCCATTTCTCGGTGTTCGGCCCGTCCATGATGTCGCGCCTGGTGACGCAGATGTACTTTCCCGATGACCCGCTCCAGCGGCTCGATCCCATCATGAACGCAGTGCCGACAGAGGCCGCACGCAAGCGCCTGATCGCTGTGTATGACCATAGTGTGACCGAGCCGGAGTGGGCGCTCGGCTATCGCTGGGACATCGTGGTGCGTGGACCATATACTACACCATTCGAGCCATCGATATCAGGAGTGTCAGAAGAGCCAGGGGAGGCAAGACTATGAGTAGATTCCCCCTGACCAGTTCGCAAACAGTGGGGCCATTCTTCGCGCCAGCTCTGCTGCGTGAGGACGCCCGCCGTAATGTGCTGACCCGGCCGGAGACTGCAGGTGAGCACATTCGCATCGAGGGGCGTGTCCTCGATGGCGACGGAGTACCGGTACCCGATGCGATGGTCGAGATCTGGCAGGCAAACGCATATGGCCGCTATAATCATGCTGCTGATCAAGGACCAGCGCCGCTGGACCCGGCCTTCCTGGGGTTTGGCCGCTCCGGTACAGCAGAGGACGGAAGCTATTGGTTTGAGACGGTCAAGCCAGGTCCTGTCCTATTCGAGGGAGAGCGGCTGCAGGCTCCGCATATCTGTGTCACCATGTTTTCCCGCGGACTGCTCAACCACCTCGCGACGCGCCTGTACTTCGAAGACGAGCCAACCAATGCTGAGGACCCGGTCCTGCAACATGTTCCTGGCAACCGGCGGGCGACCCTCGTGGCCAGGCGTGAGTCTGGGGACGCGGGAGTCGTCTATCGCTTTGATATCGTCCTGCAAGGTGCAGGCGAGACCGCGTTTTTCAACCTGTGATGGAGCAACGCGACATGTCGGAGCTGAGTGATCTCTTGTTTAGTACGCCAGCGATGTCCAGCGCCTTTTCTCCTGAGGCTCATGTGCGGGGGATGCTGGCGTTCGAGGCCGCGCTCGCTCGCTCGGAAGCTCGCGCCGGAATCATCCCTCAGGAGGCCGCAAAGACCATTGTGGCCCATTGCAAGGTGGAGCTGTTCGATGTCGAGGCTTTGTACCGTGAAGCTGCAGTTACTGGAACGCCTGCAATTGCCCTGGTACGCATGCTAATGGCACGCGTTGGAGGCGATGCGCAGAAGTTCGTCCATTGGGGAGCCACGAGCCAGGATGCGATTGATACCGCCATGATGCTGCAGATGCGGGACGGACTTGACCTTCTGATGGATGGACTGCTCGATGTTTGCGCAGTTTGTGCGAAGTTCGCCGAGCGGCATCGCCATACACTGATGGCCGGGCGAACACTCCTGCAGCAGGCATTGCCGATCACCTTTGGTCTCAAGATGGCTCGCTGGCTGGCCCTTGCGGTGCGCCAGGTGCATGCGCTACGCGAACGCCGGCAGCGAACACTGGCTGTGCAACTGGGTGGTGCCGCAGGGACGCTTGCTTCCCTTGGGGGCAATGGCCTCCAGGTGGTAGAACCTGTCTCTTATACACATCTGACGCTGCCGACGAGTGCTGTGGCG
>JBKPBA010000263.1:0-7171 GCA_046726675.1 Chloroflexota bacterium | reverse complement strand
CTCACTTTCAGGTCATTAAAAGCGATAAGTCTAAAAGGAAAGTCTTTCGTTCTTCAATTCTTTTCGTATTGATCAATTCCTAACTTTACCTGTTAGTACGAACGGCATAAAGCGAAGGTTTTCTTCCCTCTAGCATGAAGGAAGGTATGATTGCGACAAGACAGCGGCGTTGGCGAGATGGATAGGTGCCAGCGGGCGCCAGGTTCCTCTAGACCCAACATTAATCTTCGCGGAAAGGGAAATATACATGCCTGGTGGCTCCTGCCTTGAGATCGTATTGTAGTTCGTTCGCTACGCATGGAAGCCTCCACAAAGACAAATCAATTTTGATATGGCTCGTTGCCATTCTCTGGCACTCATTTTACCATACCAATGACCTCCCATAGTAAAATGGCCATACATCCTTGCTTTTGGATTTCATTACCTCATCTCTTTTTCCTACCAACCTTGTAGCCAGGGGTTCGGTATGCTATCCTGCCTCAAGAGGAAACTGTCTAAAAGAAAGAAAAAGAAACAGGCTATGTCAGAAAAGAAGCAGCAGAATTTTGTTGTACCATTACGTGTACGTTTTCGCTCACCTGCAGAGCAAGCACAATGGGAGAAGGAGCATCCTGCTCCTATACTGCCCTCTTATCCCTCAACAGTGCCTGAAGATGCTCAAATTGTACCCCTTCCCAGGGGATTGGGGTCAGCACAGCACACACAACAAATCAAAGAATTGATACGACTCGGCAATGTTCTACGTGCAGAACTGGGCTTCGATGAAGTGCTTCAACAAATCGTTGCTTCGATCAGTACTTGCACAGGTTTTCGTATAGCGGTTATCAACCTTGTTGAAGATGGCAGTGATAAGACATCGCCAGTGGCTTTTGCAGGTGCTTCTGAAGAGGGGCAGCGCATGATTAAAGAGAAACCACTGACGGTCGATCAGATGCACAGGTTCATGCGCAGCGAATTTCGCATCAGCCAGAGTTATTTTATTCCGCATGAGTCTATGTATCTATATTCAGATGTAGCAATTGGTGTAGATAGGACGGTTGATGACTACGAACCGGGAGGGTGGCATCCTCAGGACATGCTAATGGTGCCGTTATTTAGCCCGCGTCAAAAGAAACTCCTGGGTCTCCTTTCCCTAGATGATCCAGAAGACGGCAAGATTCCAACTCTCGAAAGTATCGAGATGATCGAGCTTTTTGCAAACCAGGCCGCTATAGCTATTGATAGCGCCAGGATCTTTCAGGAACGCGAAGCAGAGCGTTCGGCTCTAGAGGAAGCAATTGTCTCACTACGGAGTGACCTCGAGCAGTTGCAGAGTGGTGATTTGCGTGTGCACGTACAAACCTCACATCAGAAGCTTCAACCGATAGTAGAAGCTATGAACATTATGATCAAGGAGATCAGCGAAATACTGGGCAGCGTGCAGATGGTGACCCAGGCAGTAGATGAACATGCCCAGGATGTGCAGCGGAGTTCAGAAGTCCTGGTTCGCGATACCGCACAGCAGGAACGACAGGTAGGGCAGATCTCGCATATAGTCAATGAAATGGCAGGCACGTTAAAAAGTGTAACGGAGCATGCTGAAACAGTCTCTTTTGTTGCCAGGGATGCCTCTGATGTGACCTCGGAAGGACAGAACAAAGTGGCTCGCGCTGCTGATGGGATGCGCCAGGTTCGGGAAACTACAATGCATTCTGCCCGTATTATGAAACGTCTGGGAGAAAGTGGCCAGGAAATAAACGATACAGTCATGGAAATAACTGATCTGACTACACGGATGAACCTTCTGGCGCTCAATGCAGCAATTGAAGCTGTTCGCGCAGGTGAGCAGGGTCAGGGCTTCGCAGCAATTGCCCAGGAAATCCGCACTCTAGCCGTTCATAGCGCAGAAGCAACGCGTAAAGTTGCGACACGTCTCCGAGCTATACAAAATGAGACCGCGGCAGTTTCACAAAGCGTTGAACAAAATATTCAGCAGGTGATAATCCAAACCGAGTTAGTTACTCAGACCGGTGTTGCCCTTGAGGCGATTAGTATAGTCACTGAACAGATGGCAGACCTGGTGCAAAATATCTGTACTGCCGCCGAAAGCCAATCTCAAAGTTCGAGACTGGTAGTCTATGCCGTTGAAGAAATTTCACGCATAACTGGTGAGATTGCAGGACAAACCGGTAATTTGAATCAATCACTGGCGCACCTAGTGGAATTGACGAATTCCCTTCGTTCGCGTATGTCGGTATTCCTCGTTGCAGGGCAATAGCTAATTCCGATACCAGAACTGGTCCCAGGCCTGCCAGAAATTTTCCCCCGTTGAGGAAACCGTACGCGGTCCCTCGATACGCACCCCTGTTCTTCCCTTGAAATCATCAGTACTGTCTGGCGTCGCGAGTTCCACCTTAAACGTAACTGGAGCCGCAAATTTTAGTGGCTTTGGCCAATGCTTCATACTAATTGCTTGCGCAACACGCATCTCAATCAAAGAACATGCGTCTTTGGGGGCCATGTTGATTGAAGAAAAGCGTCCAAGACCAGTCTTGACAGGGGCGGTAACAACATCTTCTCCTAGCAGCGTTGTAACCTCGCGGCAGGTCGCCTCGTCGCCTGAGACGAAGATAGCCGGAACATCCCAACAGCCAGCGACTGCTGTGAGGATGCCGCTTTCACCCACCAGCGTATGGTTGATCCAGGCATTGTACCAGGCCTCTGAAGAGACTGTATGGCACAGGACTCCATCAGGTGTACCGGCCATCGCATGAGCACCCAAAAATAATATAGCGTCGCAACCTTGCTCAAATGGAGCAATATACCTTGCCCAGGGATAACCGAAGACGTATTGTGCCCCCGATTCCAGTTGTTCTGGAATGAAACTTTTGAAGCTATAGGCGCCACCCGCTCCATGACAATCGACTACAACTATTTCTCTTGTGCCTGCTGCGCGAGCACCGCGCACAGCAGCATTCATCTCATCTGTATAAAGTTTTCTAGATTGCTCATAAAAAGCTGTACCTGCCGAAACCTGATTCCAATGCTCAATACAAGAGACACCTTCCATATCACAGAAAATGACGACCCGCATAAAATACCTCTTTCAAATAGAACTAATGTTTCCGTGCCTGGCGCTGTAGTTGCCTCTGTTCCAGGTTTGCTAGCCTCCGCTGCTGTCTCGGGCTTAATTCATATTCCCGGTACAAACGTTTGCCGATTTTCCATCCATAATAGCCAAAGACAATTGCGGCTGCAATTGCGAAAATGGACATAACAATACGAACAACGATAGAGAGGCTGCCGTGAAACACCTGCGCAAGAGGATCAGCGTAAAAGCGACTCAAGATGGCCACGATTAGACTGAGCAGCAGGCCGATAGTCACTCCCAGGCAACATCCAAGCGGTCCACCATTCACTTCTCCCTGCGCTTCTAGCGGTAGTTGAGCTTCGGGAGATGCTGCTGGCGGGAGTTGCTCTTCTACTGTAATTTGATCTCCCGGATAGGGTTCTTGAGCCTCTTTCGTACTTTCTATTGCTTCCTCGTCGTCTCCTTGTTGACCCAGAGGGTGTGGAACTGTCATTAACTACCTTCTTAACTCTGTAGAGCTAGCTTAAAAAGTGCCGAACTGTCTATCACCGGCATCACCCAAACCCGGTAGGATATAGCCAACATCATTAAGACTCTCGTCAAGCGCCGCGATATAAATCTCAATATCGGGATGGGTCTGAGAAAGCTTGAGTAAGCCGTAGGGAGCCGCAATAATGCCTACATAGCAAAGGCGAGGAATGTCGCGCCTCTTGAGTACGTTGATCGCATCAATGGCGGAGCCACCTGTGGCGAGCATGGGGTCAACTGCATAGCACACCTGCAGGTCTACCCGGTGGGGAAGTTGATTATAGTATGCAATCGCCTGTAATGTTTGCTCGTCGCGGCGCAGGCCAAGGTGCCAGATTTGAGCATCAGGAATAACCTCTCGAAATCCCTCTGCCAGGCCAAGGCCAGCACGTAAGATTGGCGTCACTCCGATACCACCCGCCAGGCGTTCACCAGTCATTGGCCCCATTGGTGTCTCTATTGGAGTAGTCTCAAGCGCGAGAGTGGCCGTTGCTTCATAGGCTAGCAGTGCGCCAATCTCCTTCACAAGGCGATAAAACTCAGGTGGTTGTGTGTTTTTATCGCGTAACGCTGTCATTTTATGCGCCATTACCGGGTGTGAAGAGATATGCACACGAGGCAGGTTCAGCACTTCATCACGACTCGGCTGCGGTACACCTTGCATGGGTAAACTCGGGCGTCCTCCGCTTGAAGTAGTCGTTTCGGTCATAGAAATAATCTCCTTTTTTTACTATTGTTCCCAACACATTTTACCAGAGTTGCCTATAGAGCGTCGAATCTTTTGGACTATGCTATACTAGCTTCATGAAAGTTGGAGTGAGCCAGATCACGTTACACTTACCTGGATGTCAATCGTTAAAAGATAAACGCCAGGTGATTAAATCTATCATGGCCCGGACACGCCAGAAGTATGAGGTAGCGATTGCGGAAGTCGATGAACAAGACCACTGGCAAATCGCTAAACTTGGCGTGAGTTGCGTTAGCAATAGTAGTCAGCATATTGACGAAATCCTGGGGCGCGTTCAGCATTTTATTGAAGAGACTCGCCCGGATATCATAGTGACCAATACAGAGGTCGAAATAATCAATTGGTAGAAATACAAGCATGTCGTTACAGTTAGAAAATATGCCTCCACAAAGCCCTCCTGCGCTGGCCTATGTTCTCGGTGTGCGGGTAGATCGGCTTTCTCAACTGCAAGTACTCAATATAATAGATCAGCTAATCGCTTTGCGCCGGGCTAGTGGCAACACGTTGCCCTGCCAGCAAACCGTCACCGTCAACACCGAGTTTGTGATGGCTGCTCAGCAGAATATTGAGTTTCGTCAAACCATCAATAGTGCTGCGCTCGCCGTTGCCGATGGTATTGGCGTCGTTTGGGCAATGCGTTTTGTAGGCTTTCCCACACCTGAACGCATTACTGGCACTGATACGTTGGTAGGATTAGCTAAACGTTGTGCAGAGAAGGGCTATCGTCTCTACTTGCTTGGCGCAGCGCCTGGGGTAGCTGAACAAGCAGGTGTGTGTTTACAAACTCTTGCTCCTGGACTGCAAATAGCTGGTACCTATGCCGGTTCACCTGCGCTCGCCGAAGAAGATGCTATTATTGAGCGTATTGATGCAGCCAACGCAGATGTACTATGTGTAGCCTACGGGGCTCCGGCACAGGACCTCTGGATATACCGTAATCTTTCTCGTCTGCCCGCAGCAGTAGCCATGGGTGTTGGAGGAGCATACGATTTTCTCTCGGGACGTCAACATCGTGCGCCTCGAGCAATGCAACGTACGGGCCTGGAATGGCTCTACCGGCTTTATCGCGAACCCTGGCGTTGGAAACGCATGCTAGCAATACCTCACTTCATGTTACAGGTTCTATTGAGGGGACGTAAAAAGCATGGCTCATGAATTTCGTATAGCCAAATCAAGTCTACATTCGCTTGTATCCAGCTTTGCAAATAAGCGTGTGTTGGTGATTGGAGATATGGTTGCAGACGAGTACCTGATCGGTAAACCGGCACGTATCGCTCGCGAAGCTCCCGTCTTGATCCTGGAACTGGACGAGGAGCGCACTATTCCTGGTGGCGCGGCCAATGTTGCTGTCAATGCTCGCTCCCTTGGAGCAGAAGTTTTTCTAGCGGGTGTTGTCGGCGACGATTTGCCCGGCCAGCGTTTGCGTCGCGCTATTGCTGATCTACAGATGCACCAGGAGGGACTCGTGACCGATGCCAAGCGTCCCACCTCCACAAAGACACGTATTCTTGCTGGTAGCCCGCAGATTGTACAACAGCATATTGTGCGCATTGATCGTGTTGATACCTCAGAAGTAGATCAACCGAGCAAAGGATACATCTGCGACTATATTCAGCGCATGCTGCCCCTGGTCGATGCAATTGTCCTTTCAGATTACGAGAATGGTGTCATTAGTCCTGATATTATTGAAACCTGTATTCCTATCGCACGAGCATTGAATAAAGTGGTTGTAGTTGATTCGCATGGCTCACTTTTCCGTTTTCAAGGCGTCACAGCGCTTACGCCGAATCAACCAGAAGCAGAACTAACGTTAGGTAGTACAATCACCTCACAGGCTGATCTCGAAGAAGCGGGGCAACGGCTGCTTGTTGGTAGCCATGCTAGAAGCGTTCTTATCACGCGTGGTGGAGAAGGTATAAGCCTGTTCGAGATTGATAAGCCACCATTACACCTGCCTATACATCGTTTAGATCATGGTATCGAAGTCGTTGACACTAATGGTGCTGGCGATACTGTAGCGGCAACCTTTACACTGGCTCTTGCGGCTGGAGCAAGCTTCGCGGAATCTGCCTACCTTGCCAATGCAGCAGCAGCGCTTGTTGTGCGCCGCCTGGGGTGCGCCAGTAACACGCCAGAGGAATTGATGAGCGCAATCACATGAATTCTGTCAATCTCTAGTATACAGCTCGCCAAACTTGTACTATGCCATTCGTATCTCCAGATACAATGTTTTTACCATTGGGGGACCAGCTAACAGCGACTACCTCACGTTGATGTCCCAGGTAAGTTGTTACCGGAGTACCTGTGCTGGCATTCCAAATCTCCACAGTCTTATTGGTATTAGCTGTAGCGACATAGGTACCATTGGGAGACCATGTAATGCCATTCACCCAATCGAAACGACAGCAAGAAATCCAGATAGATTTGCCCGTGAAAGCGTTCCACATTTGTACCGTCTTGTCGATGCTAACAGAGGCAATGCGATTGCCATCAGGAGACCACGCCGCTCCAGTCACGATCCCACTATGACCATCATACCTCAACAGAGAGCTACCAGTTGAAGCATTCCAAACCAGTATATTGTCATCAAGACCCCCCGAAGCAAGAAATTTTCCATCAGGTGACCATTCAGCCGTCATTACCCAATCGGTATGGCCTCGATACGTCAAAATCGTGTTTGTTGTGGCATTATTTCCTATACTCCAGACTCGCACTGTCTTATCATAACTGGTAGAGGCAAGATAATTTCCATCAGGTGACCATTTCACATCGGTCACCACATTAGAGTGACCATAGTAGGTTAAGATGTGTCTTCCGGTTAAAGC
>JBKPBA010000262.1:0-5486 GCA_046726675.1 Chloroflexota bacterium | reverse complement strand
ATAGGAATATCAGCGTGCAGTTTGTCCCAGCGATCCTCCCTGGCCATGATAACTTGCACGTGTTGTTCGTCCACCTCGAGACGGCGTGAGATCACAGCAAGCAGGTCAGTTTTAATCTGTTCCAACAATTCAGGATTCACTTTGAGACGATCGTGTGCCAGAACGACTTTCAAGCGTTCCTTTGCTACTTCGCCGGGAGTAGGCCTTTTGCGACCAGTCATAAAATCAAAAATACCCATATTTACCGCCTGCCTTCTCAGGACCGCTACAAACGTACACGTTTCTCAGCCATGGACGATCCAAATCCAACCATGCGTCTCAAACGTTCCATAAATGTTGGCGCTTCTTCGATTTCTTCCAGAGGTACTTCCTTACCAATGATGCGCTGAGCGGCGTTTAGATATGCGCTTCCGGCACGTGAGCGTTTTTCGTAAACAATTGGTTCGCCTTTATTGATTGCTACAATGATCAATTCATCTTCAGGAACAATGCCCACCAGATCGATGCCTAACACTTCCAATACATCGGCCACATCCATCATATCTCCACGTCTCACCATTTCGGCACGTAAGCGATTGAGTATAAGACGTGGCTCGGGCTTACCCGCGGCCTCAACCAATCCAATGATGCGGTCTGCATCACGCACTGAGGCCATTTCGGGGTTTGCAACAATAATAATCTCATCAGCGCCAACAATCGCATTACGGAAACCCTGCTCGATACCTGCAGGAGAATCGATCAGGACGAAATCAAACTCCTGGCGCAATTGCTGGCACAGTTGCTCCATCTGGATACTGTTCACTGCGTTCTTGTCGCGTGTTTGGGCAGCAGGTAGCAAATAAAATTCAGGCAGACGTTTGTCTTTGATCAATGCTTGCCGTAAACGACACTGCCCCTCTACAACATCAACAAGATCATAGACAATGCGATTCTCCAATCCAAGTACAGCATCAAGGTTCCGCAGGCCGATATCTGAGTCTACAACTGCAACTTTTTTACCTTGTATTGCAAGGGCTGTTCCCAAATTCGCCGTAGTGGTGGTTTTGCCAACACCACCCTTGCCTGAAGTGATGGTAATCACCCGGCTATCCATAAACATCTCCATTATAAGCAACTGTTCAACATTCTCATTTGTGAAGGCAATATAAAACTGGCCTCTACAATGTGTAAACGATTTTTTTGCTATTTTCGCACTGTGCGACCGTGACCGTTAACCCAGGCTTCGACAACAATCTGCCCATTCTTGATTGTCGCAAACTCTGGACGCGCCTGTACCTGAAATCCCTCGGGCGGTCGTGAGAGAAGGTGGGCAATGCGCAACTGTACAGGTGCGAGCAGTAGTGAACAAACAATAGCATTCTCATTATTCGGATACCCTGCATGCACCATACCTCGTAAAACTCCCCAAACTATGATATCTCCACTTGCAACAATTTCTGCGCCAGGATTCACATCTCCCAGGATAACTATATTGCTGGCATGGTGGATTTCCTGCCCAGAACGGACAGTACGTCGTAAAAAGAGGGTATCATCCGAATCTCGGGGATCAAGTCGATAGGTCTGTTCCTGTGTCTGTTCGCTTGTTATTTCAGAAGCGATAGATGGATCACTACCAATATCAGTAGAAAAAACAACCTCGCGCTCATTGTGTTTTGCTATCAGCTTCTGTTCCAGAGATGTTACCGACATTTGATAATTTGCCAGCAATGCTTCAAGTTGAGTACGCTCACTTATTCGAAGGTTCCTACGAGTAGTATCAAGGGCAAGGGAGGCTCCCCGAAAGAAACCAGGAGCCTCTGAAAGTCGATGTGAAAGGGCATTGAGTAATTCGCTAAAAGGGGTTTCAGGCTCCAGGGTTAAAAGCAGACCATTGCGCGTGCCTTTGATCGCAATATTTCCTTGCACTGACTGCTTCTCCTCCCTTTCCAGATTGCTTCGCGCTTCGGATTTGTTGTTTTCCGAAGTGTCCTCCATTCCCATATGTTGACTATCCATCCTACTACTGGATACAGGGCCAATATAACAATGATTCAAGGGAACTTTGATATATCTACATCAAGATCAAGTATATGCTTCCAGGCAACAAAACGCAATAGTTTTAGGTATTCTGGCATTCTGTTGAATCCTACGTGCATTTCAACCATTCTTAGGATATAATAAAGTAATGGGCTTGATACCTTTCTTTCTTTACAATGTCCAGATAGGATAATCGCAAGCATTCCTTTACGAAAGTCGGGATCAGAAAGCAGGATTCGTCTTTTATGGAGCAACAACCAGCCAACGTGCTTTGGCTACAAAATAATAACAATTCGCCTCAACGTCAACAAAATCAACTTCGTCCGGGCCCAAACGGTCGTCCAAATGGACAAAAAGGAATATCTCCTCTCAATCGCTGGTTGCTCGTGATTGTGCTTATGATGCTTGGCATATTCCTCTTCCAAATTTTTAATAACAATAGTAACTCGAATACTCCCCAACGTGCTGAGCTTAGCTACAGCAACCTATACAATCAAATCAACGCGGGCAATGTCAAATCTATCACTATCACCGGAACAACTGATATCACTGGAACCTTTTGCCAACCTGTGAATAACTTAAATCAGTTCCACGTGGTACAATTGCCAAATGGAGATCCAAATCTTGTTCCGGTACTCACTGACCCTAAGAACAAGGACTATCACAAACCCAATTGTGCAGATTCCACAACCGTTATTACTCAGCCAGCACAGGATAATAGTTTCTGGCTGAATATATTGATTGCATTTCTCCCCTGGGTGTTCTTAATTGCAATCTTCATCTTCATCAGTCGTCGTGCATCACAAGGCCAACAAGGCATCTTCAGTTTCGGCAAGAGCCGTGCTAAGCTCATTCTCGAAGACCGCCCAACCACAACATTTGCAGATGTGGCAGGCGTAGACGAATCCAAGTATGAATTGCAAGAAGTAGTTGAATTCTTGAAGACACCACAGAAGTTTCAGCGTTTGGGTGGAAAGATCCCACGCGGCGTGCTCCTGGTAGGTCCTCCGGGTACAGGCAAAACTCTACTAGCGCGAGCCGTCGCCGGCGAAGCTGGGGTGCCTTTCTTCTCCATGTCCGGCTCAGAGTTCGTCGAAGTGCTGGTAGGTGTCGGAGCCAGTCGAGTACGGGACCTGTTTGATCAGGCGAAAAAAGCAGCTCCCAGCATCATTTTCATCGATGAAATTGACGCGGTTGGACGACAACGAGGCACAAGCATCAATACCAACGACGAGCGCGAACAGACACTCAACCAATTGCTGGTAGAGATGGATGGCTTCGATACACGCCAGGCAGTTGTGGTCATCGGCGCTACTAACCGTCCCGATGGACTGGATATAGCGCTCTTGCGACCAGGACGCTTTGACCGGCGTGTGACGGTAGATCGACCCGACTGGACCGGTCGATTAGCCATTCTCAAAATTCATTCACGAGACGTGCCCATGGGTCCTGATGTGGACCTTGTTGCCATTGCACGAGCTACTGTAGGAATGGTAGGCGCTGACCTGGCAAACCTGGTTAATGAAGCATCGCTTCTGGCAGCGCGCCGTAACCTTGATTATGTCACACAGAAGTGTTTTGAAGAAGCACTGGATAAAATTCTTCTTGGTGCAGAGCGTCCATTAGTGCTTAGTGACGAGGATCTCAACGTCATTGCGTATCATGAGGGAGGACATGCTCTGACAGGCATTCTTTCAGAACATGCTGATCCTGTAAGTAAAGTCACGATTGTGCCACGCGGACAGGCCTTAGGGGTCACTATGTCAACACCTTTAGATGACCGTTATAACTACTCGAAAGAGTATTTACTTACACAGATTGTGACTGCGCTGGGTGGAAGAGCCGCTGAACAGATAGCTATCGGGCATATTACAACGGGGGCAGAGAATGATCTCCAACGCGTGACTGCAATTGCTCGTCAGATGGTCACTCGCTGGGGTATGAGTGAACGTTTAGGGACAATTTCTTTCAGTGAACGCCAAACCCCATTTATGAGTATTGGTGACACCGGAGCTCCTGGTGATTACAGTGAGACGACCGCGGAGTTAATTGACGAAGAAGTTGATTGCATTGTACGTATGTGTTACGAACGCGCGCTGGAACTTCTGACAACGCATCGCGCAACGCTTGACCGGATTGCACAGGAGCTACGTCGTCAAGAAACAATCGATGCGCGTCAACTACGGCAGATTCTGGAGGAGACCGGAATAGCCGTGCCAGAAACCCCTCAAAAAGGCTTACCAAACGAAATTGTGCCACCACCACCAACTGAGCTTCCTTTCCCATCAGAAAACACGTAACTTGTCCATATCAATTTACTGCTTATTTTGCTCAAAGAAATTTCGCAGATCTGGATAATCCTTCATTATCATATCCACAATATCGGACGAAAGAGGTAGAAACATCCCATGGCCCTCTGCCAGAACTACACTCTCGTCATCAGCCAGAGTTAGCACACCTGAAGCCTGAAGCACGCGCCGCCGCTCCGTATCAAGAGTAGCACGCACTCTTAAGAGTGGTCCATAAGGCACATAACGGCGATAGCGCACTTCCAGGCGACCTGTCATAGTCCACTCCTGGTTATCGCCCAGTAAAGAAGTACGTCCGAGTGCTTCATCGAGCACAGCAGCAACAATACCACCATGAATAACTCCTGGAAAGCCCTGATGTTCCTCTCGTGGCTGAAAGTCAGCTACAATAGAACTTTGATCAAGCCGAAAGAAAAGATGCAAGCCGTAGGGATTGCGATGCCCACAAACAAAGCAACGCTGATAGTTGCTCGTATCATTCAATTCCATATTCACTATCCCAAGTGCTAAAAGTAGACGAATATTTAGGATTCTATCAAAAGGAAGACTCCCGTTGCAAATAAGTAGCATCCCACCGATATTGCCTGCTCAAACAATAGCTATCTCATAAATTTTATGCTATAGTTAGAAGCAATCCGTGTTGAGGCCTATCCCTAATCGCCAGTGAGTGACTTACATCAAATTTCATTTGTAAGAGCGAGGTAAACATCATGGCAAAAAAAGCAACCACCAATTCATCATCTCCTGTTTCAGCTGTTAATGAACAGTAGCAGCGCAAGAAACAAGCCAAACGAGAAGCCAAAATGATGTTGGAAATCGAGGCAACTAAAGCGAGTATACAGAAGGCTGAGAAAAAACTTGCTAAAGCGCAGGCAAGCCTCGAGGCGCACAATGCACATCTCCGCACGCTTGAAGCGGATTTATCTGAGTTTCGCACTTCACACGAGGAAACTGCAGTCAGTACTCCCGACGCCGGTTTTGACCACCAAACCGGACAGCCTGAACTCGAAGAGGAAACTGCAGGTAGTGCTCCAGTTACAGGCAATGAACACCAATCGGCACAGCCCGAACTCGAAGAGGAAACTGCAGTCAGTACTCCCGACGCCGGTTTTGACCACCAAACCGGACAGCCTGAACTCGAAGAGGAAACTGCAGTAACTG
>JBKPBA010000261.1:0-3035 GCA_046726675.1 Chloroflexota bacterium | reverse complement strand
GGGACTTCAATACCAAGGAAGGATTGTACGATGAAAGTAAACAGCGCCAGTGTGTGGTACCCATTTGGGTTCCAGGCGAACCCCCAATCTGCGGGAGTTTTAAAACTGGTAGCAGCATGGTTGCCCTTGAGGAGCCAGACCACGCCTGCAAGCCCTGTAATGAACACTGCTAGAAATGCGATACCAAGGACCACTTTGACCAAATTCAGTGTAGTGGCAAAACGCCGGGTGGCTATAAAGCCAGAGAACGCAACGATCAGCATAAGAACAAGTCCCTGTTGCCACGGTGCGACAAGCCAGTTATGGTTCAGTCCTTGCAGGTAACCAACAACGCCGTCTGCTGCAACAATCATCAAGAGTATGCATGGGAACCAGGCGCAGAAGGAGACGAAGAAGCTCCAGTATCCTCCGAATGCCCTGTGCGTCCAATTGTAGAGAGAGCCTTCGTGAGGGAACATATGGCCAAGTTGGGCGGTACAGATAGCACAGGGAATAAAAAAGTGAGACCGCCGACAATCCAGAAAGTAAAAGTACCTGCACCCGCCTGAATAGCCGAGGGTGTGTTGGTAATGAAAAAGATAATCAAGACGTATGTCGCTGTTAAGCCGAGTGGTCCTGCAACCTTCGGCATAGCCTTGGCGGTATATTCTTCTGAAGGTAACTCACCAAATGCATCAGGTATTTCTGTTGGTTGAACTTGTGCAGGCCTGTCATATAAAGTTGCCATTTTTCCCCCGCTAAGTTTTTGAAAGTATCGCTTTAAGGGTGTTTAACTTTTATATATTAATCTATAAAGTGAAATTTACAACATAAACCCAGTTTGTATAGCAAAATATACCTATCTAGCTGACAAGGGAGGGTTTTATCGGGGGATTGTTAGCACGCCATGACCTTCATGTCCATGTTTTACCAGATGGGACACGAAGACTTCCACTACAAATGGTTTTTCGTAGAGAGGCCGGTGCTGCTTATCCAGGAAAGATATAAGCAAACGTTCTCGCATCCCGCTCGGCAAGCTAGAAATGGGCTTTATGGGGATGGTTATCTCAGTAATATATCCTGCTGCTGGAATAGTGGTAGTTGCCTGCTGCACAACAAACGTATAATTCTGGTTGAGCACAGTACGCACTTCTATGGATAATGTATCTCCGTTCATCAATTTACTCAGTCCTGGAGATTGATCCACTGCTTTAACATCCAGTGGGGTGATTGGTTCGTCTCTACCCAAGATATGAATGCGGAGAGTAAAAACCTGGTTTGGTTGCACACTCAGGGGCGATTCAATAATTGCTGCTGCGATCATTGTATGCTGCTGTTGACCCAGAATTAAGCGTTGTAATTGCTTAAACCAGGCGGTTGCTGTTTCGTTTTGAGTAGTAGTGTCTAGAATTTCTACAGTGCCTGTAGAGGATTGCGTAGAGTCAGTTTCCTTTTCTACGTTTGTGTTAATAGCCGGAGCAGCAATTTTTGGGGGCTCTTCGTGAGAAGTGGCTGGTTGTTGCCACTCAGCTTGAATTGCTTCGAATTCCTCAGATTGTGATATTGGACGTTGTGTTAGTGGCCGGCGTGGTATCTGGCTTGATGAAGTTGCTTGTGGACGAGAGGCTTGCCAGCGATGCAGGTGCTTTTGCGAAAGCGGATCAATACGTATTGTCTCAGCATCGGCATCAGGAACATCCGGAGGAGTTGTAACTTCGGCATCACGATGATTGAATAGAGCTTCTGACATCTCCAAGGCATTCTGAAAACGTTTCGATGGCTCGGTCTCAAGCGCTTGCATCACACAATCGCTCACATGTTTGCTAACACGACTATTGAGTTCATGAGGTGAGCGTAGTCTCCCATTAGTGCGCAAGACCTTCTCGTTGGGCAGTGATCCTGAAAGTAGCAGGTAAAGGACTGCGCCCAGGCAATAGATATCGGAGCGACGTTCAGCTTTTCCTTGTAATGCTTCAGGAGCGCTGAAGTAGGACCAGAATCTCGTAGATGCTTCGGATGAACGCAGTAGTCTCTGTAGTTGTGGAGACAACCATGAAATCATCAAGGCAGGTTTGGCATTGTCACTATTTTCATTTAAAATAATAGTATAAGGATCAAGCTCTCCGATGATTATTTGATGTTGGTGCAGACCATCCAGGGCCTGGCAGAGATTCTCGATCCACTTCAGCGCCTGCTGTTCGGAAGGCAACCCCTGGCCGCTTTGTAGAAAATCCTGCATGGTATACAGGCGAAGTATATTACCAGTCAATACTTTTGCATTCTCGGATTCGCCAGTTGAACTCAAGCTCGAAGTAGCGAGAGGATAGCCAGAAATTGCATAGAGATGTCCATGAAAGTACCGCAAATCAACCATAGGTAAGACATGTGGGATTTGCCAAAGACGAAGTGAGTCATACTCGTGCTGAACCAATTCGATAGCCTGCATACGAGCCGCGTCATTAAGCGAGTTAATGTCGATATCCCGAATAGCTACCATTCGTTGTTGTCCCTGGCGAGATTGTTGATTGTCAAGTGCAAAGTAGAGGTCAACATAAGGACGCCTGCGCACGAGCGATGTAATACGATAGCGAGTTGTAAGATCCTCTTCTCTTTGCAAGAGTGAGGATGAAGTTTTCCTGTTATCGAGACGTTCGCCGCAAGAGCTACAGAAAGCAGCTTGTGGGAGCAGTGGTGTACCACATCTAGGACAGCAGAAATCGCCAGAGGTATTACGAGATGATGCTGCTTTGGAGAAACTCATAGTTCTTCAATGCTTTCTATTTCAAGTAATTGGTTATCTGGATGTCTGACAAAGATTATAGCATAGTCGTGCCCTTGTCACCGGTTACGCGTTTTGATACAATCTCACAAGGGTACACGTGCTATCTAAGCAAGAGGAGGTGTTTTTTATGGATTTAGCTACCCTTCTATTTTGGATTATCGCTATAATTCTTGTTGGCTCCTCATTACTCGTGGTGGGATTGCGCAACATTGTCCACAGCGCGTTAGCCCTGGTTGTTGTATTTGCGATGGCTGCTGGGATCTACCTCTTGCTC
>JBKPBA010000260.1:0-3444 GCA_046726675.1 Chloroflexota bacterium | reverse complement strand
ACAACAACGACCGAATAGCGCTCTAGAGGTGCGGCAAGCACTACTCAAAATCAAACAACAAGCTTCAGATGACACAACCGGCCTGGATCCGGTTATGGCCTCGGCCCCAACCCAATATAACCAACCTGTTCCCACATCCACACGTCCACCAACAGTTCCAGTTAGCACTCCTCCCGCTTATGGTCAATTACCACCAATAACACGTACACCTCAAGCAGGAGTTATCTCAAGACTTACCGCAGTGTGGACTCCTCGCTTTATCATGCTCTTTGGATTGATGCTCGCACTTACAGTAGTTGGTAGTATCATTGCCTTCAACATTTCCCAACCCTATGGCTCTACTAACCCCAACGCAGGATTAGATCACGCAGTCGAACTTGGCTTGTCAGTAATCTTACTATTGGTTGCAATCAGTGCGGTCTGGTTTGTGCGCAACAGCACCGCAATCGTCATCCTTTTACTAACAGCATTATCTGCATTGGTAGCTGGCTTTGGTTTTCTCTTACAAACATTAAGCGACCTCCAGCAATCCTCATCTTATGTGGTGCCACCAAATTTACTCATAACTATAGGCCTAGCAACCGCTTTTCTCATTTCACTCCTATGGCTGATACGCCCGTATCCTCTGATAGATCGTATCATACTTCTGGCAGTCTTCGGAGCCGCTGCCGTCTGTGCTTTCTTACAATACTCCCTTTTAGACTCAGATGTATCTAAGCATATCTACCTGCTGATATCGCTAATCCTTCTTATTCAGGGAGTGTTGATTGCGGCTCAAACGGAACGGGTACGAGTCAGAAGAGTATAAGAGTGGTCACCTGACCCAGTTTAACCAGGTAATAGAGAGGTGGTTGAAGCATTCTCTACACACCCATCCACCATTCGAACGATACGATCAGCCATTGCTGCAAAACTCGCATCGTGCGTAACCACCACCAGTGTACACCCACGCTCTCGACAGAGTGTTTCTAACAGCGTCATCACATGCTTACCCGTTACAGAATCAAGGCTCCCCGTCGGCTCATCGGCGAGTAACAAAGGTGGAGAAGCAATTAAAGCTCGCGCAATCGCTACTCGTTGCTGTTCACCACCAGACAACTGATCAGAATAGTGATCTAGACGCTCTCCAAGGCCGACTTCGTGCAACAGTGAAATTGCTCGTTCACGCAAAATACGTCGAGAGCAATAAGGCACCAGCGGCAGCATTACATTCTCAAGAGTGCTCAGGGATGGTAATAATGAAAACTGCTGAAATACCAACCCTACTCTTTCACGCCTGAACCGTGCAAGCTCTTTTCCATACAATTCCCGAGTAGAGACCTCCCCAATTAACACATCCCCTTTCATGGGCCAATCAAGGGCAGCGCAAAGGCGTAGCAACGTAGTTTTTCCTGCTCCCGAAGGTCCAACAATAGCTACATGCTCGCCCTGTTTCACCCTCATATCCAGCCCCCGCAGCACGAGAACCTCTCCAGCCCCTGTAAAATAGCTGTAGTGAATCTGAGTACACTCGATCATTGCCATCGATGCACTCTACCTGTCTCCTGCCAGGCAATGCTTATTGTCGCTAAACCAGCCAATGAGGCACCAAGTAGCGGACCACATACCAGCAAAACCAGCATCAATAATATTGACGGAAAAGCAGCCGTAAGAATTGCGGCAGCTACTGCCAGCAGTACACCGATTGCGCCATAGACTAGTGACCGGGAGCAATAACCCCACATGACGCGCACCATTACCGCTCGTCGTTCCCAACCTACTAATGCAAGCAACTGTAACTCCTCGCGCCTTCTCTGTAGTAAGAGCTTAGAACATAGACCTACTGTTAAAAGCGACGCACTTACAAAAATCAGCAGCAAGAGCAATTGTGAACCCTCCAATACCGAATGCACTTGTCTCCCTAATACAGTCACAACCAATTCCTGGTTAAAACTGCTTATTAATATATAGCCAAAGACTATAAGAAACACAGCAGAAGTCAGGGCGCATCCACTAACAAATTCAACAACGACTTTGGCTCGATATGCTGATGAAGACGAATGTCGCTGCACAAAACACGCTACCACTACAAGCGAACAACAATAGACCAGTATACCCACTACCAGCAGCGCCCAGGCAACCAGCGATGATAAACCACCTGCCCATATTCTCATTGTCAACATGGTCCACCCAATTGCAAGAAGACAACCTGGTCCACATAACGCCAGTCCATCAACTGCAAAGACTGCAGCCAGCATATATCCCCGCCAGCCCAATTGACGAAGTAAGAGAGCCTCCTTCCTTCTTCCAATTCCCACCAATACTCCAGCCGATCCTATTGCCAGCAAGCAAACAAGCGAACAAAGCCCAAGTAGCACCGTTTGCAACACATCCATACCCTGCTCAATCTGCACTGCTATTCCGTCTGCTCTCCACATTGATTGAATGTTTGCACTAGTTCGACTATGCTCAGGGCCCCGTATAGTCATCGATATCATTCGCAAAGACGATCCATCGAGTATGTCGACATGCAAACCAGTACGAGCAACAATGGACGCTGCTATCGACTGTAACAGCGCAAGGCTTTGCTGGTTATAGTGCTCTACGCCATTCAATCGTACGTACAAACCGCTATAGCAGTTCTCTCCATTGATCATGCAGGCCTGCTCTAGTGGCACAAAGCGCACGGCATCTGTTAAAAGTGGCAAACGTTGAGGCATTGCAAATGGGAGAAAAGCATGCATTGAAAGTTCTTCTGATGTAACGTCTTCAATCTGTAAAGGTACAGAAACATGTCCAGGGAGAAGCTCACGATAAAGTGGCCCTTGCATATCACTTCCAGGCACAGTTATCGAAACCTCTCCTACACCAATTTGCTGGGGACTGGCAAAATACTGTGTACGCGTATAGCGTAGCAACTGTACACCCTCACTGCGATAGCTTACCTCGCCCTCCCGCACAATCTGAGCTATCCAACAATCAACCCGTACTTCACATTTCGCCAGGGAACTCAGGCCGTCCCGCAATCGCTCGACATGAAGCGAAATTGGTATCGCAGATGCAGGAATTAGATTCTCTAAAAGATTTTGGCTAATCATACTCCGCTGAGATGCCGGAACACCAACTATCGCCTGTATCTCTGGAACAGGCATAGTAAAGACGACCGGCTTTGTATTATCGTTGATAACCACATGTTGTACATCAACATGTGGTACCTGGGCTTCATCTGTAAGATGTGCAAGATCGGTTACTTCAACGTATTGTGCAGCAAGCGTATGTGTATTCCGCTGCTCATTCCAGATCGCAGAAATACGATACAAACCTTTTTGAGATAGCTCAACAGGTAGGAGTTCTTCGATTGGTTGCCACCCAACTGTAGCAACAGGCACAACCTGAACTACATGCATGATTTTACTGATGCTATTCACTTGCTGTTGACTGATACCTCCATAGGATTCCAATAAG
>JBKPBA010000259.1:0-5823 GCA_046726675.1 Chloroflexota bacterium | reverse complement strand
CACTTACATTTATATGTAAAACGTTTTATAATCCCTACTTTAGCTAAAATACACCTACTTTGTCAATGAGTTTGTAAGCAAATGACGTGGATGACATAAGTTGCCTGAAGTGATTTTCTGGACATCTCATACGTTAAATACCATGAAAAACTCTTGTTGAGAATCAAGGAAAATAGAGATAAAGTGAGAAACAGCCTTTCATGAAGATATCTAGACGATTCGCCCTAATACTGGCTCTTGTAACTAATGCCCTTGGAATCGGTGTATATATGTATGCAACCCTATTTTTTCGGGAACGATTACATGTGCTTATTGCTACCCTTTCTCTTTGCTGCCTCGGTGTGGTTCTCGGGATTGTCGTGACCCGGCCTAAAATGCAGGTTGTCTCGATTGGCTTAATGATACTTGGTATTGGCGCTATTGGCAGTAGTCTCTATCTCTTGCATGCCTTTCAATTTCATGAACGCGCTTATACAATACTTGGAGTAGGCATTCTTTGTTTTCTGGGTGGTCTCGCTGGTATCATCACCCAATCAACTATCACTACTCTCTTAGGAATGATAATGCTTGGTATTGTCGCACTTAGTATCGGTTTCAATCTGGCGAGCTTGGACTCTCACAGACGCGCATATGTAGTGCTCTGTCTTGGAGCTTTTGGCATTCTCTGTGGTCTTACCGGTATAATCATTATTCAAGTTAAGTCTCGCGCTGACTCCAGAAGTTCTTCTTAAGGTAAATGAAATATAAGCAGAAATACTGTGTCTGTGATTTTTTTGATAAACTATAATGGACTGTATGGGACATAGGTTTGTTGATTGAGCTATCTTGATAAAGAGGAATGGCTGATATGACCACAGATGCTGTCCAGAATTCGAGCAATAACGATCTGGAGCAGAGTCAGGTAATTCGAGTTCTGCTCGCAGATGACCATGCCCTGGTTCGTGAGGGCACACGCCGCTTACTGGAGACAGAGAACGATGTTGAAGTTGTGGCTGAAGCTGCGAGTGGTGAGGAAGCCGTTGAGGCTACTAAAAGATTTCGCCCGGATATCGCCATTATGGATATTGCTATGCCCGGCATGGGTGGTATCGAGGCAACACGCGCCATTAAAGTGTCATGCCCCGAAACAGCCGTACTGGTATTGTCAGCCTATGATGATGAACCATACTTAATGGCGTTGCTCGAGGTGGGTGCCGCTGGTTTTCTACTTAAAAATGTGCATGGCCAGGAACTAATCAGTGCTATTCGGGCAGTATCGCGTGGTGAGTCAGTCTTGCAACCATCTCTAGCTGAAAAAATCATGCAGCGCATGTCTAGCCAGACAGAGACCTTACAACGTACGACCGATCTTCTGAGCGAACGTGAATTTGAAGTCTTACGCCTGGCGGCGCGAGGGTTACCAAACAAAGAGATTGCGCGCCGTCTGGGATTGAGCATCCGTACAGTACATAGTCACCTTGCCAACATTTTTATGAAAATGCAGGTTGGTTCTCGCACCGAAGCTGTATTACTGGCATTACGCCAGGGTATGATTTCATTGCAGGATACTTATGACACACAGTAATGTCGACATCCTCAAGCTAACCGAATTTCCACGTATGAAATACATTGTGGCTATTCTCTCCCTTTGTATGGCACTTGGCTTGCTAACCTGGTCACTCTACTACTATCAACCAAACCCCAATTTCTATGGCCCCCGTGCGATCTATAGTATGTTGATCCTATCAATTGCGCTTGCTTTGTTGGGGCGTGTGATACTTTTACGTATGCTGAAGCAAGAGATGGCGAAGACTGGTGCTCTACAATATGAGCTTAGGGCGAAATGGCGTTTGCTATTTCTCTTTGATATAACGGCTCCACTCTATCTTGCTGCCGGGGTATTGATTGGCCCTCCCGCTGCAGTGTTATTAGCATTGATTGCTCAAACGGTATTACAGGGTTTCACGCTTTCGCGGGGATTTGTTTCGTGGCCGGAAGCTTGCTACCGCATCGCAAGCATTGCATTGATCGCACTAATTTCCAGCTATGTTTATAGCAGGATTGGCGGCCCGCCCCAAACCCATTTTGTTGATCATTTTCAACCCATCGCGGAAACCAAGGAGTTTCTTGGCTCAATTCTTGCAGCCACAGTTATGATGTTATTGCTTTTTGTGTTTTCACTTTCTATCATTGTGCAAATGGACCGCGCAGGTCTAAAAGCAGCCTGGCAAGAATATTTGCAGTCATCAGTGCTACGTTTCCAGGTATTGGTTTTGACTGTAGGACCACTCTTGCCTGTTGTAGATATTTTTGATGACCGTGCTGCAGAACTGGCCTGGCTCTTCTTTCTAGTGCCGCTTTTTGCGATCTACTATCTTGCACTGATCAGTACGCGATTATCCATTCGGACAGATGAACTTCAATCTACTCTTCAAGATCTGAAGAGTGCCAGACGGAGAGAAGATGAGTTACGTGACTATGCTTCTCTCATCACACGCGTACAGGAAGAGGAACGCCGGCGTCTTGCACGTGAGTTACACGATGATACTGCACAGGCGCTAATAGCCCTTTCCCTTGGGCTGGATGGTCTTGGGCGCGCAATCGGCAAACTTGATTTATCGGAAAAAGATGCCCAATGGCTTGCCAATCTGCAAGACCTGGCTGATCGCACGCTGGAAGGAGTACGCCGTGCCTGCCGGGATCTTCGTCCGTCAGTACTTGATGATCTTGGTCTGCGTGCTGCTTTAGAGTGGCTGAGTGATAGCTCTTCCACACGTGGCGTTCCATGCACGTTTAAATGTATTGGATTGCCTCAACCCACTACCCCTGAATCCGAAATTGCCATTTTTCGTATTGTTCAGGAAGCATTATCCAATATTTGGCGACATTCTCATGCTACTCAGGCAAGTGTCGAACTCACTTATCTTCCGCATCACTTGCAACTTAAAGTGTGGGATAATGGCAAGGGATTTTCTACTGATCAGCACCTCGATTTGCCTCATAATTCACAGTCAGGGTTGGGCTTAATTGGTATGCGTGAACGTGCTATTTTAATAGGCGCAAACCTTAAGATCATTTCGGCACCTGGTAAAGGGTGTTCGCTTGAATTATCTCTTCCCCTCATGTAGAAATGAATCGACAATAAACATTGACATGATTTGCCTCTATTTTTAGGTATATCTGCTGATGTGTTCACTATTTTAGATGGTGCATAGTATAGGGGGTGGTGTTCACAGGCAGTTTGTTATGATTGAAGTTTACTTTAGAAGGTGATTGGTCGATACACTCTTAGAATGGAACCGGGACCGGACTGTGAGAACAAATGTATCGACCTGGAATATGTCATCATCTAATCCAGATGGAGAAGAGTTTATGTCTCTCCGTGCGATCTTCTCCTATGGAAAAGAGGCCTCTATCATTTGCAATTCTGCTGTGAAGCTGCCCTAACCATCGACCTCCTCCTGATCATCTTTCGAATCTCTTTCCCAACAGTTCATCAGTCTAGAGGCAAAAGTGTTATATAATGGGAGTGCAGAGGGCGTAGCTCTCAAATCCCACTGTCAGAACTTTTATGAAGTTTAAGTAATTCATCGAGATAGTGGATTATCCACCGAAGGGCCGATCAATCGGCGGTGTGCTCGAAAAATCGACACCTACGGATAGCCTGATTCATGTGTTAAAAGTCATAAGAGTCCTGGGTAGAAGAATTTCCAGCATTAAATCCATACATGAGGAAAAAGCAATGACTGCTCAAAATGATGTGTTTGGCGCCAGGGCAACGTTGGGAAGTGCCAGAGGCACAATTATCTACTATCGATTGGAAACGCTCACTAAACGGGGCATAGCGGGTCTTGACCGATTACCTTTTACCGTTAAAATTCTGCTGGAGAATGCCTTACGTTATGCTGGCGGTGAGCACGTAAACGAAGATACTGTTTTATCACTTGCTCGGTGGGTTCCCGGTCGGGCATCTCAATTCGAAGTAGAATATCCATTCATGCCGGCTCGCGTCCTCTTGCAGGACTTTACTGGTGTGCCTGCTGTAGCGGATCTCGCGGCCATGCGTTCGGCTGTTGCTCGTATAGGTGGAAACCCACAAAAAATCAATCCGCTTGTGCCTGCCGATCTTGTAATTGACCATTCAGTGCAAGTAGACATGTTTGGTTCAACCCTCGCATTTGCGCGTAATGTCGAACGAGAATATGAGCGCAACAGCGAGAGATATGGCTTATTGCGTTGGGGCCAGCAGGCTTTCAGCAACTTCAGGGTCGTACCTCCAGGCACGGGTATCGTGCACCAGGTGAACCTGGAATACCTGGCATCAGTTGTTATGACAAAAGAGAAGGATGGTGAGACGATTGCTTTCCCGGATACACTTGTCGGCACCGATTCTCATACAACAATGATTAATGGCCTTGGCGTGCTTGGCTGGGGAGTCGGGGGCATAGAAGCGGAAGCCGTTTTGCTTGGTCAGCCGCTTTATCTACTTACACCAGAGGTCATAGGTGTGCGCCTCACAGGTTCATTGCCGAGTGGTTCTACTGCCACAGACCTTGTGCTGACTGTGACGCAGCTGTTGCGCAAGCGTGGTGTGGTTGGCAAGTTCGTGGAGTTTACCGGTTCTGGTCTCAGCTATCTCACGCTCGCGGACCGTGCTACTATCTCAAATATGTCACCTGAGTTTGGCGCTACTGCGACACTCTTCCCTGTTGACGCCGAAACATTGAATTACCTGCGTAACACCGGGCGTAGTCCAGACCACGTTGACCTTGTCGAAGGTTATACAAAGGCACAGGGACTGTTCCGCACAGATGATTTGCCTGAGCCGAAGTTTGATGATCTGCTTGAACTGGATCTAGGCACGATTGAGCCAAGCTTGGCGGGTCCTCGTCGTCCCCAGGATCGCGTGCCGATGCAAAACCTGGGCCATGTATTCCGTGAAGCCTTTGCAGATCGCTTCAAAGCATTGCAAGAAAACATTCAAACAGAGGATTCATTGATTCGCCTTGGTACCGAAGGTGGACAAGCCAATCCCGATCCTGTCGCTCAGAAAGAAGATAAAGAGAAGGCTCTGTCTCAGACAAAGAGCCAGGGTAATGGTAGTGGCAATGTTCAAAACGTGCACCTCAAAGATGTACTCGTCACGATGGGTAACACGCAAACACATATGACTAATGGCTCTGTTGCCATTGCTGCCATCACGAGCTGCACCAATACCTCAAATCCCTCGGTGATGATAGCAGCCGGCTTGCTGGCAAAGCATGCTGTCGAACGAGGTCTCTCAGTAAATCCAACGGTAAAGACCAGTCTTGCTCCTGGCTCGCGTACCGTCGTCGATTACCTGGAAAATGCTGAACTGTTGCCGTACCTGGAGGCTCTGCGCTTCCACCTGGTTGGGTATGGATGCACAACATGTATTGCCGAGGGAACGCCAGTATTGCTTGCCAACGGCACCGCACGGCGCATCGAGCAGATGGCGAGCGCTGGCGGAGTTGCGCTCTTCGCTCCCACCGCAGACGGCAGGCTGGGCACAGCGACGCAGGCAAAGATGATGGTTCAGGGCGAGCGCGAGTGCGTCTCGCTCGCCCTGCAAGACGGGCGCACGTTGGTCTGCACCCCTGACCATGAGATCCTCTGCGCAGACGGGCGCTGGGTGCGCGCTGACCAGCTTGTACTCGGTCAGGATCGCGTCGTGGTTGGCCTTGAGGCGCCGTTAGACGAGCCTGGTGACGACGAAGCCGGTTACGTGCTGCACGTGGGCAAGCTGATGTTCATGATGGACACAGCGCGTGAACGTCTGCGCACACTGGCGTTCGCGCGCCTGCTCGGTCAACTGCTGAGTGA
>JBKPBA010000258.1:0-4501 GCA_046726675.1 Chloroflexota bacterium | reverse complement strand
TGTATAAGAGACAGCGGTTACATCGAGCAGATCAAGAAAATGATTGACGCTCTGTGCCACACCTTCCACCATAAGATAGCCAGAGGGTTTTACAGCATCCCCCACCAAATAAAGGCCTTGAACTGGCGTATTAGATGGCACATCCATGCCCTGAGCGATACGATTGACTGGCCATTCTCCGCGATAGGTGCTCATAGTGAGGATACGACAATGCTGCTCAAATGTTTCTCCGAACATCATCTGTAAATCGGCGAACGCTAAGCGTTTCTCTTCTTCGATATCTTCGCTCTGAATAACCTGGTGGCTGATAAGTAAATGCTTTCCAGCCGGTGCCAGGCTCGGATCACAATTTGTTGGTTGCACCATACCAGCAATACGCTGTGTATCCAGACAGTACATAATACCTTTGTGGGGAATCAGCGAAACATCACTGAGCAAATGTACTTTAAGTCCAATCGCTTCATGAGTGGGTTCTGAAGCAATAGAGTGCTCACCTGGTAGCTGACCCTGTTGTTTCAGTACTTCCGACTGTGTTATCTGTCGATTCTGGAGCAAAGCATCTGTGGAACGTGGTCCAATATCGCTGACTACAAGTGGTGCCAGAAATAGCATTTCCTCGCTATTTGCCTTATTGCGGACGCGCACGCCTATTACCTGGTTGTCTTCTTTCAGAATTTGCAATACATCGTAACGCAGTCGTAGATCACCTCCGCGTTCATGAACACAGTGTTCTAATTCCTTCGTCAGAGCGCCACAACCACCCTCTACTATACCGGGAGCACCGAAACGCAACATGTTCTTTGTTGTTTTGATGACTTCTTCTGTGCTTACCTGATGAAGTTCCAAACTCAAGGCAAAGCGAGAGATACATGCGAAGAAAGCAGTGAGTTCACGGTCTCGTTTTACATCAATGTAATGCTCAAGCCATTGGTCAAAAGGTAAGCTGAGTTGTTCTTTTGGGAGATGGCGAATGAACATATAATAGCCAATGCGGGTGAACCAGAAGAACTGGCGCGGACCAAACACCTTGAAAAGCCCGAGCAAACCGCGGGAGCGGATCTGCTTACCGCGTACATGAAATGAACCGAAGACATCGGCATCAAAAAAGCGATGTGGTACGCGCAGACGACGAAGCATGCGTGCTAAAACGCCGCTACTTCCGAAAGGGATCATGTGTACAGCACCTGTACTAATTTGAGCACCCTGAAAGGCTTTTGCTGTGAATCGTCCGCCGCTATGTGGTAGTCGCTCTACAATTGCTACTCGCTTGCCACGCTGCAATAACTGTACTGCACTAAGCAAGCCTCCCAACCCCGCTCCAATGATGATTACATCATAGTGTTGTTCGTGCATGAAATTGTCCGGTGTAACCCTTGCAGGGTAATCCCAAGGGATCTCCCTGCAAGAGACGAGGTTTCGTAGCGGTCACCCACCAGTTATTTATCCTCTCCGAGTAGACTGCGCAAGAGGCTTGTACATTCTGCCAGAGTGTTCAGTACATTCTGATGAATCTGGAATACTTTGTTTAACTCTCGAGCCTTACGAGCAAGTTTGGTAACATACTCGATATCACGAGGGTTATTCATGACATCTTCCATTAATTGAATTAATTCAGTCCATGCCAATTGTTCGCGACTTCGCGCTACGTCGGCGATGGTGCTATCCATGCGTTCTGATACTCGCCGCACTCCTGCACGAAGCTGATTGGTGGTTTGAGTGATGTCTGCCTCATGATTGCGCATGGCTTCATGTGTAGCATTCAGTTGCTCTTGCAAAGATGATACCTGTCCGTCCAGCGTTGCGAGGGCAGCCATCAACGGAGCCACATCTGGAAGTGTGGGGTGCGGCAGACTTGTGAGGCGGCCGAATGTAACTCCCGTACTTGTATCCGGTGCTGCGGGAACTACTGGTTCAGCAGGTTCTTCCATTTTAGTAACGCTTTCTGGCACAACATCGTTCGTGGTAGACGGAGTTACGGCATCTGGTAAAACAGCCGAACTGCTCGTTGAATCATCGCCATTCATGGAGCGCGTACTAAAATCATCACTGGCTGCAGCCGAGAGTAATTCATCTTCACGAGTCCGATACGTGATATCGGCGACGGCAGAAGAGCCGACAGTGATCGTCGGCATACTTTCTATATCTACGCCAGACGATGGAGGCTCATAAGCCTGAAACACCAGTTCATGCTCACCAATGCCTATATGATCCCCATCCTGAAGAGTACGAGGCGTCATTTCCTCAAGTTGCTGTCCATTCACAAACGTTCCATTGGCGCTGCGCTCGTCACGAATACTGTAAATGCCCTTTTCGTAACTGACAGTCGCATGACGACGCGAGGTGAGCTTGTCTTTAGAGAGTAATATGTCGCTGGTGGGAGCACGGCCAATGCTGGTTTCGGACTTGTCCAGAGGATATTCCTGCAGAACTTCACCGGTATCTGTTCGTAAGATCAGACGCGCAGGGTGTTCAACTTTATCCAGGATGGCCTGTGCTACGGGAGCAGCAGAACTGGAAGAGGCTGAAGTATCCACAGGAGATGCAGACGGTTCCAGGCTCGTATTGGCGACGGTCATTAGATCTTCATCTTCTTTCCACTCACTCATCTGAGCAGATGGGGAAGCTTCTGGGCCAGGTGGTACCCAATCCTCAGAAGCCGGAAGCGTGGCGTCGCCGAAGACTGGTTGAGCCTGCTGTGGCGAGGGAGTTGATGGAAGTAGACGATTGCCACAATTCAAGCAAAAATTATCTCCAGGCCGAGTTTCGGCGTTACAATAGGGACATTTATCCATAATTGATGTTCCTCCCTTTGCTGGCATGTTTCATAGATATACGTACTACTCGCAAACTTATGCCATTATATCAGAACCAGGTGTTGAGCGTCGAGTGAATCACAACGAACGAACAACAATATAACGTACAACACTACAACTAAATTCATTAAAGAACCTTAGGTTTAAGGTGATCAACAGGGCTATGTCCAGGAAAAAGCTCCATCAACATGGAATTTGAGCCACCTTGAACCCATGAGTACTAAAGTACCTGCTACTAACGCAGTCCTCCCTTAGCCTCACAATTAAGAAGTGGGTATCCAGGATATATTCGGCTGTAAATTTTTAAAGATCTGCTGTAAGTGATCTAAACTACCTCGTGCAGACATGACAACATTAGTCGTGTCTTTTGCACCGGAACACAATAGAAAGGGCACTTCCTGTATAGCACTGGGAGATACTACGGGTGTTCCGGCTTTTGGCGTATTGGTCGCTTGAGATGTTGCTCTATTCGACGGGCTACATTGAAATGCCGTATTTTGTGAGATCAATGGCGCTTCGGAAAGCGAGAGGGCGCTATGATCAGGTAGCAAATAGCCAATTGTAAAACTGCCACCAATGATAGGATCGTGTATGGTGGCTTGAGCATTGACGAGACAGGTTCCTCTCGGAAGCGCTGAAGGCAAGTAGATGGTAAACCCAAGATCTGCTTCGACCTCAGACCAATCAGCTATTGTCCTGGGGGTCCCAGGAGCTACAGTTGCTGTGGCAGTTGCAGTACTCCCCACCGCGGTTGTAGCAGTTATGCCTGGAGCTATAGTAGCTGCCGATGTAGCTGTTGAAGTTACCACTGGAGTGGAGCTAGCAGTCGCTGTTGGTGTTACTGCCCCTTCGTCGCGAAACAGCATTGATGGCTTCCTACACCAGTGAAGTTGCGCGATTGCTAGCTCTGATGGCGTTGCCGTTGCTGTAGAAGAGCCTGGGCTGCTACCAGATGAAAATGGAGTTGTACACGCAGCCAGAAATAAATTTGATAGCAAAAGAAAAGTAGCCAGGAGTGACCATACTAATCTATTCGGCGAGTGTTTCAAATGAGACAAAATCCGAGAAACAATCATAAAATCTCCTGTATTCCAGTAAATCTATCTGGAAGGTTGCGCATAGCTTGAACAAATCGAGACTCCTAGAAGGCTGTATACTCGAATGTTCTTTTCGCCTAGTATATAGCAAATGAAAAGATTTTCCTATGAAATAGCTCTCACTTTTCAACCAAAAAAGGACTTTACAGCGTTTTGATTTAATGCTACCATTACCCACTGCATCATTGGAATTTAAACGGATGGCCAGTCTGATCTGTATTAAGTGGTATAAGAAATTAGTCTATTATACCTATTTTTGTTTGTCATATCCGTCTTAAAGAGTACGGTGCCATATATCCTCTATTCTAAAAACACTTGAGCTTATCGATAGATATTAACGTTACCTGAGAGGTAATAGCATTTGAATGCAAATCAAATCTGGCAAACAACAATAGAAAAAGTGCAGTCAAGGGTTTCGCCAGCCGTCTTTACAACCTGGTTCCAGGGTTCTGCGGCCATCTCCTTTCAAGACGGCGTATTTGTTGTACGTGTCCCAACGACCTTTGCCAAGGCTCACCTGGAAGGACGTTTTATCGATTTGATTCGCTCACTCTTGTCAGAAGTTATAGCCAGTCCAGTGGAGGTGCGTTT
>JBKPBA010000257.1:0-7212 GCA_046726675.1 Chloroflexota bacterium | reverse complement strand
GGACCACGCAAGAACCATTCCCGATGACTTCCCGACCGATGGGGTAGAGCTGAGCTGCTTCCTGGTGGTCAGCGACTACGCTCGCGCGCTGGCATTCTATCGCGATGTGCTGGGAGCGACGGTGGTGCGCGAGCTTCCCGGGACCCTCGGCTTCCTGAACTTTCGGGGCAGTCAGATTCTGCTGTCAGCTCCAGGTGGTCTCACGAAAGACAAGCCTCCCGACATGAACAGCGCCATCGGCGAACTGACCATGCGGGTGCCGGATTGCTCTGCCGCTTACGAGGTGTTGCGCTCTCGCGGAGCCGAGTTCCTCACCGCGCCGGTTGACTGGGGCTACGAGATCCGAGCCTTCTTCCGCGATCCCGATGGCCATCTCCTGGAGCTCTCCCAGACAGGTCAGCAGAAGAGTCAGGTTGGTGAACTCGCCTGAGTGTATGTGTAAGAGGAGCATGTGGTGTTGCCGACAAGGCCGAGGACTCGGTCCACCCCTAGAGAGGGCATGACGTCGTGAAGCTTGTTCGAGAGGTAAACAAAGGGAAAGCGCTCGAATCAATTATTTGTGACACCGGGCCAAATATTTGTGACAATAAGCAAAGGGTCAGGTGAGATAAAAAAAGATGTCGATCTTGTCTGCCAGTCACGCTGATCGTCTTGAGGATAACCAGATGCCCGTCGGTTCCGTTCGACTATTTATACAATTGTTCTGGGTATAATAGAATAAGTGTTCTAAGACCTCGCCCTCTACTTCTTACCGTCTGCCCTTATTGATGTCTGACTGATCCGTCCTCAGTTTCCCTGGCCCTCTGCGGCTTCGCTCCCTCCGCCCGGTTGCTTCTGCACAAGTGATGGGTTTGCCCTACTATTTCGGGTCTCCATACAAGCGGGTGAATGCCATTAAGCTGGTAAACCCTTGAAGTCTCGGAAAATCGAAGGTATACTAGTAACCACTATAGTGGTTACTAAAGAGGAAGCAATGGCAGCGGTCGATCTTTTGCAGCAAATTGGGCTCAACAAGTACGAGGCCGAGGCGTATTACGCGTTGCTTACGCATGGACCCCTTACAGGTTACGAGGTGGGCAAGTACTCGCAGGTTCCTGGTTCGCGCAGCTATGAAGTTCTTGAACGACTGCTTGAGAAGGGGTTGGCCCTGGTGCAGCCGGGCGACCCTCCACACTATAGCGCCCAGGACCCCCGTGCGGTTTTTGATCGGTTCCGTGCTTCGATGGAGACCACGCTCACTACTCTTACCAAGTCGCTGGCCTCGCTTGTGCCTGTTGACAGGATGGGCGAGTTCTGGGTGGTGCGCGGCCAGCAGAACATTCTCGCTCAGGTGAGAAGCATGATCGCCAATGTACAAGAGACACTAGAACTCAGGCTTCCAGCCCAGTTTGATGTTGCAGAATACCTTATGCAGGCGCAAGCGAGGAGTTGTCGCATCTTTCGGGCCGTGACAGAGGAACAGGGCACCGACAACGTGCTGCTTCTGCGCGATGGTCGCGAGGCTCTGGTTGGAACCCTAGCTCCCCTGGACTCCTGCCAGGCCGTTGTTTCTTCAAACGCGGCCCTGCTTGAAGCGCTGCATGGCTACTTTTTGTATCGACAAGCGCCGGGCAGAGCACTGCCCGAGGTTCCGCCAAGATCATCGCAGTCTCGCGATGATGATTGGATGGATTGGGAAGCTCGCAAGCAGCGCCATCTGCGGGGCGTGAGCAATGGGAATCGCGTTGCCTGATCTCTTCTTCGATCGGAGAGTAGAAAGGACAAAACCATATGGAATATGACATTCACGACCTCTCCCTGGCCGAGCGCGGGCAGCAGCGCATCGCCTGGGCCGTCCGTCACATGCCTGTGCTTGGGCAAATCACCGATGAATTCGCTGCTGAACAGCCCTTTCGGGGACGGCGCATCGCTGCCTCACTGCATATTACGACTGAAACCGCCGTGCTGCTTTACGCGCTGCAGGCTGGAGGCGCGGAGATTGCCCTCTGTGCCTCCAACCCGCTTTCGACGCGTGACGATGTCTGTGCTGCGTTGGTGGCACATGGTATGTCTGTCTTTGCCATCTACGGTGAAGACCTGCCTACCTATCAGCGTCATCTCGAACAAACGCTGGCCACTCGGCCGCACTTCGTGATGGATGATGGCGCAGACCTCATTGTGGCCCTGCACAATCGTCCTGTGGATGAAACAGTGCTGGGGGGACTTGAGGAAACCACCACCGGGGTGGTGCGAGCGAAAGCGCTGGCCGCAGAAAAATTATTGCGCTTTCCCGTCATTGCCGTGAACGATACTCCCACCAAGCGCTCCTTTGACAACCGCTATGGCACAGGGCAGAACACGATCGACGGGATTCTCCGGGCTACGAACGTGCTGCTGGCAGGCGCAACCTTCGTCGTGGCGGGCTATGGATGGTGTGGGCGCGGCATCGCCATGCGCGCCCGCGGTATGGGTGCGCGTGTGATCATCTGCGAGATCAATGCCACGCGCGCCCTGGAAGCGGTCATGGACGGCCTGCAGGTGCTGCCCATGCGCGAGGCGGCGGCCCTGGGAGACATCTTCGTGACGGCGACCGGCATGGCGGGCGTCATTCGCGCCGAGCACTTCTCGGTGATGAAGGATGGGGCCATCCTGGCGAACTCCGGGCATTTCGACGTAGAGGTGGACGTTGCGGCCCTGCGCGACCTTGCCACCCGTGAAGTCCACGTCCGCGAGCATTTGACGGAGTTTCAGCTTCCCGATGGCTGCGCGCTCTACTTGCTCGCGCAGGGACGCCTAGTGGGCCAGGTTGCGGCCGAGGCCAGCCCTGCAGCGGTGATGGATCTGAGCTTTGCCAATCAAGCCTTATGCACGCGCTACCTGCTCGCAACAGCTCAGCAACTGTCGCCCGCCGTCTACGATGTGCCACTCGACATCGACGAGCGCGTCGCTATGCTCAAACTCTGGTCAATGGGAGTGCAACTCGATACGCTGACCGAAGACCAGCAGGGCTACCAGCATTCCTGGAATCTGGGAACGGTGTAGGAGGAAGGATTGCCATGCCCGATTTTCTTCACCGCACCTATGATCTCCACCAGCCGGAGCTGGCCGCGGCGTTCGATCAGGTCTCGTTTTGGTTCGCCAGATTTGGAGCCTTCCTGTTCGAGCACCTGCCCCTTCGCCCCAATCTGGCGATTCTGGACCTGGCCTGTGGAACCGGGTTCCCGTTATTCGAACTTGCGCAGGTGTATGGAGCCACCTGCCAGGTGACGGGGATTGATCAGTGGAAAGAGGCGGTCGAGCGAGGCAGGGCGAAGCAGCAAGCCTATCAGTTGCCCAACGTGCAGATCCTTGAAGCGGATGCGGCGCAACTGCCGTTTGGGGAGCGCGAGTTTGACCTGATCGTGTCTCATCTGGGGATTAACAACTTTGCCGATCCAGAGGCTGTCCTGGCCGAATGTTTTCGGGTCGCTAAACCCCAGGCCAGCCTGGTGCTGACTACCAATCCCAGTGGGCACATGCGCGAGTTGTATGCGCTGTTTCGTGAGGTGCTGCTGGAACTGCACCAGTCCATGTACCTGGAGCGATTGCAGCAGAATGAGGAGCATCGGGGCACCAAAGCATCGCTGAGCGGTATGCTCCAGGCCGCAGGGTTTCACACGGTCAAGATACAGGAAGGAGCCTTCCAGCTCCGCTACTTGGATGGCAGCGCGCTGTTCCATCACCTCTTAACGCAAGTTGGCTTCTTAGACGGGTGGAGACAGGTGGTCGATGCAGAGGACGAAGAGCCGGTCTTTGCGCTGCTGGCAACCAGGCTGAACCAGGTGGCGCAGGCGCGGGGCGAACTGCGTCTGAGCGTCCCCATGCTCTACCTGGAAGGAGAAAAACCCGCCTGATAGCGTGGGACTCCGTTTATTTTAGCGATTCAAGCTCATCAAGTGGAGAGGTCGGGGCATTCCACCGCCCCTGGAGGATTTCCTCTTTTAAGGAGACGACGCGATCACCGCTGTTCTGTCATCTGGGGAAAGGAGTAGGTATTCATGGAGACTCATCTGCTTCAGTTGCTCACTGAACTCGAACAGGCGGGGCGACAGCACGATGCCCAGGAACCAGACCATGCTAGAAAGATGCTGAACCTGGAGCCCGCAAGCGCGCACTTGTTGAGCATCCTGGTGCGCAGCAGTCGGCGCACACGGCTGCTCGAAATTGGCACCTCGAATGGCTACAGTACCATCTGGTTGGCCTGGGCCACACGCCCGTTTGGTGGTCATGTCATCAGTATCGACCGCGAAGCAGACAAACTGGCGCTTGCCGATGACAACCTGCGTCAGGCAGGTTTGCGCGAGGTCGTTGACCTCATGCATGGTGATGCTCCCCAGGTCGTCACCACGCTTGCCGGGCTGTTTGACTGTGTGTTCTTCGATGCTGACCGGCTCAGTGCGCCCTCCCAGCTCGCACTCCTGGTGCCAAATTGTCCGCCGAAGTGTTTCTGCTGGCCGATAACGCCCTGCCGCATCCCCAGGAGATCGCAGCGTACCTGGCTGCGGTACAGGCGCTGCCTCAGTTCGAGCATCTTGTGATACCCGTCAGAAAAGGGTTGAGTCTCGCCTACCGGCAAACAGACCACGTCTGAGCGAGGGGAAACCTGGTAAATACATCCAACATCTTGATATATGCCAAGAAATTAGGTAATAGTTCCAAGAGGGGGGTACTCTGAGATAGCTACTTGGAGAAGAAGGAGCTGAAGAACCTTCTGGTAAATGGGGAGCAGTTCGAACAGGACGCCCGCCTGCGCGTGTACCGGCTACGCCCGGAACCGTTCGTCGCCCTGCAGGACTGGCTCGACCAGGTGCAGGCGTTCTGGACCGACCAGCTCGACGCCTTCAAGGCTCACGTCGAGCGCACTAGAGAGAGGAGAGCCTAGATGAAACCCGGCGATACTGTCACCGCTGCCGTCGAGGTAGCGGTCGATCCCCTCACCGCCTTCACGATCTTCACCGAGGAGATCAACCGTTGGTGGAAGCCAGGTCCCATCAACTGGTACGACTCCTACCGAGCAATTGGCACGCGCATGGAGCCCGGCGTGGGAGGTCGCTGGCTCGAGGTCTACGATGACGAAGCCAACGATGTCCTCGAGATTGGCCGCATCACCGTGTGGGAGCCTGGTGCGCGCTTTGTGCTCCTGTATCGTGATGGCGGGCACAAGCTCGACGGAACCGAGGTCGAGGTGCGCTTCGAGCCGATCGAGGGCGGCACCAGGGTGACGCTCGAACACCGCGGCTGGGACAGGCTGAACCCCGATGTCGCCACGCGCAGTCGTGAGACCAAACGCTGGGGATGGACCAGCATCCTCGGCTGGTACAAGGAGTGGGTGTTCTGGGGGTCCCCGCGTCGCCTGCAAGGCAGGCTTCGAGCCGGGAATACCGCCATGACCTACTAATATCAGCAGTTTGCGCAGATGCTGCGTAGCCGCACCGGAGAACACCTCGACGCTTGGCTTGTCCAGACGAAAAGCCGTCACCTTCCCGAACTCCAGTCCTTTGCCTGTGGGAGAGAGAAAGACAAAGACGCCGTGAGCAACGGTCTCACCTGGTCAATGAATAATGGGCCCGTTGAAGGGAAAATCAACAAACTGAAGTATATTAAGCGCTCCATGTATGGCCGCAGTGCCTTCCCGCTCTTACGTCAAAAGGTTTTGAAGCGGCATGACCTAGCGCGCAAAGTGGCGAAGAGCCAAATTATTGTACAGTCTCCTCATACGTCCCAATCAGGTCTAAGTTTATCCGCTTTTGCTGCTACACTTGGCACACGACCAAGGCTTTGTTCAGTTCTCTGACGTCTCCAAGTTCTCGTGAAAGGAGCATTCAGGATGTCACATCCTCTTCTTGATCAATTACGCTTTACCCGAAGCGAGTTCAAGCGTGCCCTTGAAGGGCTCACTGACGCTGAGGCACGCCGACGCTTTCTGCCGATGAATTGCATCAGTTGGAATATCGGTCACCTCGCTTGGCAAGAGCAGCGCTACTGGCTTTGGCGCGGGCAAGGGCAGCTCCTCTTACCACATGTCAATGACCTCTTTGCCTCTGGTGCTCCTGCCAGCACCCCTGCCCTCGATGAGATGTGGAGAGCCTGGCAGACCATTACAGAGGCCGCCGATCTGTGGCTGGAAACCCTCTCCACCGAGCAACTGCAACAACAAGTCGTCATTGATGGTCAGCCGAGTGGCTTCATCTTTGGCTCCTTACTCCAGCGCGTCATCTACCACTATTGGTATCACACGGGCGAGAATATGGCGATTCGGCAACTGCTCGGACACCGCGATCTGCCGGAGTTTGTCGGCGATCTGGATACTCAGGCCCCTTACCGGCCACACTAACGATCGCAGCGCCGCCTCTTCGAGGAGTGTTCCGCACAAACGGCCGTTTTCCTGAACAACCAGGGTACCGCTCCGAATGTAGCCCTGGATGTAGGCGAAGAATCGTTGGAGAACAAGAACCTTTCGGGTGTAGCGCGAAGCGCAAACCACTGGGTACTGCCATTGGACATGGTGGATAATTTGATCAGTCTCTGCAAACCCATTTCGGGCTGGTATTTTCATCATTGGGTAGTCCGAACAAGCCTTCTCACCCTGAAGTGAGGCTCCATCCGATTGCTCCTGCTGGTACTTTCCCTGACCTGTCCCCGACAAGCTCCCGAAACCGCATGTGGCTTGAGTGGCGCTCAGGCGGAAACGAGCGGCAATGGGCACAAAAGCCCCTTGCGCGTCGTCCACCGTCGGTTGGTTCTGCCCGCTGCTATGGCGGGCGTACGCGGTCGGTAGCGTTGTATCGGCAGATTGCCTTCTCGTTCGTGAGGCCGCAGGAGCGCTACTCGCAGCGCTTCGTGAGGACGAACCAAATGATAGTAGGCTCGCCACCATTACAGATGGGCCAGCAGCTGTGGAGCCTGTTGGGACGTGGCCCAGGTACGACGAGCCAGCACTGCTATTCCATGGCGGATGGTCAGATTCACCCGCTCAATGAACGCCGTGTTCAACTGTCCTTATAAGCCTAGTCCCTGTAAGGCCGCGAGGATCAGCGGGCTCTGTGCCAAGACGCATCACGTGTGTGACGCGCACCAGCTTGCGCCTCTGATAGCTTTTCTTCACCTGGCCATAGATCAGGTGCGGCTCCACCAGCCATCGGCGCACGTTGCGCCCTCGACGACGTATCTGAAGCCACTGGCCAAAGTGGGCTG
>JBKPBA010000256.1:0-3733 GCA_046726675.1 Chloroflexota bacterium | reverse complement strand
TCTGGCTGGGCTTGTGATTGCCATTGGTGGCGTCGTCGACGACGCAATCATCGATGTGGAGAACATCGTGCGGCGTCTGCGCCAGCATCGCCGGGAGGGGAGCAACAAGTCGACGGCAAGCATCATCCTGGAGGCCTCGCTCGAGGTGCGCAGCGCCATCATCTACGCGGTGCTGATCGATGTCGTGGTCTTGTTGCCGGTCTTCTTCCTTGGTGGCGTGTCCGGCGCCTTTTTTCAACCACTCGCCATTGCCTATGCGCTGGCCTTGCTAGCCTCGATGGTGGTAGCGCTGACCGTCACGCCGGCACTGTGCCTGCTGCTGTTGCGCAATGTCCCGCTCGAACGACGTGAATCCCCGCTCCTGCGCTGGCTGCAACGCAGCTACGAGAGGTTTCTCGGGCGCATCATCCGCACACCGCGCCCGGCGTTTCTCACCGTCGGTGGCCTCGTGGTGGTCGGCTTCGCGGTATTGCCATTTCTAGGGGAGTCGCTGTTCCCTACGTTCAAGGAGAAGGATTTCCTCATGCACTGGGTGACCACACCGGGCACGTCTCAAAATGAAGTCGTCCGCATTACGACCCAGGTCAGTCGTGAACTGCGCACTGTTCCGGGGATCCGCAGCTTCGGATCCCATATCGGGCGTGCCGTGCAAGGAGAGGAGATCTCTGGCATCAATTTCGCCGAGAATTGGGTCAGCATTGACCCTGCCGCCGACTATGACACGACACTGGCCGCTATTCGCAACGTGGTCGATAGCTACCCTGGGCTATTTCACGATGTGCAGACCTACCTCAACGAGAGGATCGATGAGGTGCTGGTGGGATCGAGCGATCAGATCGTCGTGCGCATCTCTGGCCCCGATCTGGAGGTCTTACGGAGCAAGGCCGAGGAGGTGAGGAGCGCGCTCTCACAGATCAACGGTACTATCGATGTGCATACGGAACTGCAAGTTGACGTGCCACATATACAAGTCGAGGTGGATCTCGCCAAGGCACAGCACTATGGACTCAAACCAGGTGATGTGCGCCGGGCAGCTGCCACATTGGTAGCAGGTACCGAAGTCAGTGACATTCACCGGGACGGAAAAGTGTACGATGTGATGGTGTGGGGTACTCCCCGGGCGCGCGACAGCCTCATCAGTATCCGCAATCTGCTCATCAGCACGCCCAACGGCGGCACAGTGCGCCTGGGGGATGTGGCCAACGTCAGCATCCTGCCGACTCCAAACCTGATAGCTCGCGAAAACAACTCGCGTCGCATCGATGTGGGTCTCAACATAAACGGGCGCGACCTCGGTGCGGTGGTGAGTGACGTCCAACAGCGTCTCTCAACGATCAAGTTCCCACTCGAATATCACGCGGAACTGCTCGGGGAGTACCAGGAGCGACAGGCTGCTCAGCAAAACCTGCTCCTCTTCGGCATCGCTGCAGCCATCGGGGTCTTCCTCCTCCTACAGTCAGCCTTCAAGAGTTGGCGCCTGGCAACTCTGGCCTTCTTTACCCTGCCGTCGGCTCTGGTGGGCGGACTGCTGGCGACGTTCGCAACTGGCGGGGTGATCTCGATGGGGTCACTCGTGGGATTCTTCACCGTGTTCGGGGTGGCGGCACGCAACGGCATTATGCTGATCAATCATTGCCAGCATCTCGAGCGGGAAGAAGGCGAGCCATTCGGTCCCGACCTTGTGCTGCGGGGAGCGCGGGAGCGACTCGCGCCGATCCTCATGACCGCGTTAGCTGCGGGGTTGGCGCTTGTGCCCCTGGTGATCTTCGGCAACATCCCCGGCCAGGAGATCGAGTATCCAATGGCCATCGTCATTCTGGGTGGCCTGGTCACCTCGACGGTACTCAACCTGTTCGTCGTCCCCTCTCTGTACTTGCGGTTTGGGAAGAGTAAGAAGGAGACTTTCCAGAAGGCTTACTCGAGTACACCGACCTCGTAGCCTTCACTAGTTGAGGCTGCGGGTAGATCTTCTGTTCTGGTAACGTATCTTGTGGAGAGTGTGATTCAGGAGCCTGAGAAGAAGCTTCCTGATCTTCTCCTACCTCTGAAAACAATGTTGTAAGAAGATACAAGCCAGATGAGATCGCTGTAGGAGTAGGGAATACAGCAACGGTAGGGATTGTTTCTATAGGTAGTGGTTATACAGCTTCTCTGGGTGTTATTGCCAGGTCACAGGATGGGTAACTTGTGGCTTCTGGAAGTGATGACACAACAGTGCACATACGGCAAGCATCCCAGGTCCATCATGAAATAAGCGATTTGAGTATGGAGGCGCAGAAGATTTCTCCTGCTGCAGGGCTTCGGAGTTTCTCTCGAACATTCCTCCTTTTTATTGTACTCCAGAAAGTGCAGAGACTGGCAAGCCTGAACAATTTTTTATGCTCACTAAAACCAATACAACCGACAACATATTCCACCTACGAGATGGCCGAGTACTGAGTTATGCCGAATATGGCGACCCAAGAGGTACACCTGTTTTCTTTTTCCATGGCCTGCCCGGATCGCGGCGGCAACGCCACCCTGATGACTCGATTGCCATCGAGCTTAGTGCGCGCATCATCACTCTTGATCGACCTGGCTATGGCTTCTCTGAATTTCAGCCGGGTCGCACGTTGCTGAATTGGCCCGATGATGTGGCCGAGCTTGCCGATGCCCTACATATAGGTCAATTCGCGGCCATTGGTCTCTCAGGTGGTGGTCCTTACCTTCTCTCTTGTGCCCACAAGATGCCTGAACGCTTAACCTCGGCAACCGTTATTAGTGGTATGGGACCGGTAGATAACCCCGAGGCAATGAAAGGCATGATGGGATCTATGCGCCTGGGACTTGGCCTGGCACGAAAAGTGCCCTGGGAGTTTGTACGCTTTGCGCTTGAGCCACTTGCCAGGATGGTCCGACTCAATCCCACTGCAGCCAAAAAGTTCGTGCCACTGTCGGCACCTCAAGCTGACAGAGAGGCATTTGCCCGGCCTGAAATACAAGCAATAGACCATGAAGATCTCGTCGAAGCCTATCGCAACGGTGCGCAAGGCGTGTATTGGGAAGTCGTAATGCTCGCAAATCCCTGGGGTTTCCGCCTCGAAGACATTCACACAAAGATCTACCTCTGGCATGGCGAAGAGGATACCACTGTCCCCATTCACATGGGAAGATACGTGGCACGCTCTCTTCCAGACTGTGAGTCTACATTCTACCTTGGCCAGGGTCACACCCTGATCTACCGTGACTGGCGGGAGATCCTCACGGTAGCTGTGGCTTGAACAGAGAGCGAACAATCAGCCTTGATTACACTTAGCTCATGGAAAAGCATGGACAGCTTGAGCGCATAAACGCACCAGGCTTTGGTGGAAACTCATTTCTCTGCATACCCAAATTCGCATGCTCTTTGTATGTGTGATGATATCGTGATGTGCAACTGCGCTGGGGTGATGGTGTTGTGATACGTATGCCACACACTTATGTTGGGAATGAAGGATTTCTGATATAGCGCTCCTCCTGACGGAAATTGAGAGTAGCCATGATATCCCAGGCATATGATAGTGAGAAACAACAGACTGATGTAAACCCATTGAGCATTGAGGAACCAGTGCAGCGAAAAAGGCTCTACTACCTCGACTGGTTGCGAGTCCTGGCTGTGCTTGGAGTCTTTGTTGCTCATACCGGGGATATCTTCGATACACTTTACTGGCATACCAGGCAGGGTGGAGGGGGCATGAGTTGGAATGCCCTGGCT
>JBKPBA010000255.1:0-13522 GCA_046726675.1 Chloroflexota bacterium | reverse complement strand
CATCCAGCGCGCTCAGAAAGAGCGAGAGGCCCAGGGCAGTCACTGCCAACCATCTGCGTTTGTACAACATATTCATCACTCCTTTTAAAATCTCTTCGCCCCACTATTGGTAGAGTTGCTACTTTACAAAGGCTTCAGTAGAGTTTATTATATAATCAGACTATCTAATTAATTTGGTTAGATAGATTGTACAATTAATTTTTGGAGGTGTCAAGTCAGCCATGAGCCCTCGCCCTTATCGACTTGGTCAACGACAAGCGGCCACCGAGCAGACGCGCGCCCGCATTCTTACGGCTGCTCGCGAACTACTCATAGCTAGCGATGGATTCTCTGGCTTCAGCATTGAAGCCGTCGCTCACAAGGCTGATGTCGCCCGTATGACCGTATACCACCAGTTTGGCTCCAAAATTGGGCTCCTCGAAGCCCTGAGTGACTCCCTCGCTGCTCATGGGGGGATGGAGCAGTTAGCGAACGCCTTTCGTCAACCAGACGCGCTCAACGCTCTGGACGAATACATCACAGTCTTCAGTCGGTTCTGGCAGTCTGATCGGCTTGTGACACGTCGACTTCGAGCTTTGTCTGCACTGGATCCAGACTTCGAACAGGTGATACGGGCACGAGACGAACGGCGACGAGAAGGCTTGCGTGTCATCGTCCGACGGCTCGTCGAGAAGTACGGAAAACCTGCTCCTGAGGCAGTTGATGAGATGGTCAACATCCTCTTTACCCTCCTCAGTTTCGAGTGCTTCGATACTCTCGCCGGTCCCACACGCAGCATTGAGGAGGTTACACCTGTAGTGCAGCGGCTCGCCCGAGCGGCGCTTGGTCTGGACGATGGATAATTGACAGGAGTACCTTGTGCCTTCATTTCATGAGTGGACGCACAGGCTCTGCTGTCAGGAAGGCATGAATCAAGTCTTCATCTGGAAGGGCTTCCACGATCATCTGCGCTCGCGCCTGCGCCTCCGCGACCAGCGCATCATCACCTGAAAGGCTCAGCAGTGCAGTGGCGGCACGCAGGAACATCGCCGGGTCTCCTATTGGGCGGACCAGGTCCACCGCGTTTTGCAGCAGGGCAATCGCCTCGTGTGTCCGACCCAGCGCAGCTAGCGCACGCGCTCGGATTTCCAGACCACTTGCCTGATATTTCAGGCGGCCCGTCCGGCGGCTCTGCGCGATCACCTCTTCAGCAAGGATTGCCGCCTCTTCCCAGGCGCCACGCGCCAGGGCGATCTCTCCCTTCGCCGTCGCAAAGCGCAGTCGCCAGAGCCAGCCATGCGCCCCCTGCGCGGTGGTGACAGCTGGCGCCACTTCATCCACCAGACGTTAGGCGCGTCCCACCTCGCCACAACGCACGAAGTTCAGCAGCAGATCGATGCACGCGCTGATCTCCGACTGGAGCCAGCGCACGGAGCGACTCACCTCGCGCGCCTCCTGGGCGAGTGCTTCCGCTCCTGCGAAGTCGTACAGTTCCAGGTGGACGCCTCCATAGCAGGCCAGCGCACGCGCCAGCCAGGGCCTCGTTCCTCGTTCCTGCGCGACTCTGCGCGCCTCCTCGAACGTCTCGAACGCTTCGGCATAGCGCCCTTGCCCACTGAGGGCCAGCCCCAGGATCCCCAGGGCCTGCGCCAATGAGAAGGTATCGTATGACTTGTGTGCGAGAAAGAGGGCATGGCGGCTGCTCTCGACCGCATCCCGAAAGTGACCCAGCCAATACTCGTACATGCTCGCCGACATCACGCTGCTCGCCAGCCCCGCGAGGTGGGTATCCCCGGCGCGTGCCAACGCCCGGCGGATATGCTCCAGACCCGCCTGTGGCTGCCCGTCAGAACTGTCGGCCAGTGCTAGCACTGTCATCGCACGCGCTGCCAGGTCATCCCGCCCGAGCTGGTCCGCCCGCCTGAGCGCTTCGCTCGCCTCGCGCCGCGCCCTGGGGATATCCGGATCCGGCAGCCAGGGGTGAATCTCCGCGAGCATGGTTAAGACCTCGGTGCGCAGGGTCTCTTGTGATGCGCTCAACTGCTCGAGCACGCCGGTCAATTCGGCCTCTGCCCACAAGGTCGCACTCCTAAAGGCGTTCCCACGCCGCACGCGCAGGTCGAGTGCCAGTTGCCGCTGCCCGGTCTGCTCGGCGAAGGCAATGGCTTGCCCCAGCAAGTTTGCCTCCTCACGATGCGCCCCGGTGGCTCGCGCACGTTCTGCGGCACGTATGAGATGGCCGAGCGCGACCGCCAGGTCTCCCGCCTGAACGTAATGGTAGGCCAGCACTTGTGGGGGAGGCATCTCTGACACCTGCTCCCAGGCCAGCGCCACCTGCCGATGCAGCGAACGTCTCCGCGCGGCGCTCAGATCTGTCTCAACCCCCTCGCGGATCAGGTCGTGCGCGAACTGATAGCCAAAGGCTCCTACTTCCTCGATGAGCAGGCGTGCCTGGCATGCTGCGTCCACTGCGGTGAGGACCTCTCGTTCCGGTCGTGTGGCAGCGGCGATCAGGACCTCACCTGGGATGACCCGACCCACGACGGCAGCGACCCCCAGCAGTTCCTGGGCCGCTTCAGGCAGCGCTGCCACGCGCTGGCGAATGGTCTGTTGCACATCCCAGGGCAGCATCATTGCCCCCGCATTGGCACCCAGCGCACCCGCCTGTACCCCCCTGGCACAACTGATCAGGAAGAAAGGCACCCCGCCTGCCCGTTCGAGGACGCGCTCGATCATCGCCTCCTCGCTCTCTGTCCTTCCTCCCAGGACGCTTCTGAGCAGCATACTCGCCTCCTCAGTCGTCAGGGGACCAAGCTCGACCTGCGTTAGCATCCCCTCGCGCGCAAGATCGGCGATCATGGTGGCGAGCGGGTCGTGCATTGTGACCTCAGTGTTGCGGTAGGCTCCCACCACCCGCAGCGAGGGAGTGCTGTGCAGGAGTGTTTGGAGCAAATCGAGGGCATCAGCGCCGGCCCATTGGAGGTCATCGAGAACCAGTAGCGTGCCTGCAGGCCCGGCAATTGTGGTCAGGTAGCGGGCCACTGCTGCGAATAGCAGGCGACGCTCCTGTTCTGAGGACACCTGTACGGTAGGAAGGGGTAGCAATCCCTGCTCCGCTAACTCCGGCAATAAACGGGCCAGCCACGCACAGCCTTCCAGCTCGGCTCGTAAGGACTCCTGCGGTTGGGAATGCATGCGCCCTTCCAGCGCCTCCACCAATGGCGCGTAGAGGAGTTGCCCCCCGCGTCGCGAACAACTGCCCTCCAGGACCGTCCATCCTGCAGATCTGGCACGGGTCGCGGCCTCGCGCAGGAGGCGTGTTTTGCCTATGCCGGATTCGCCGGTCAGCAACACAATAGGTGATCCCAAGCCATCCAAAAGGGCTTGCAAAAGTACAAGTTCGGACCTGCGACCGACAAGTGGAGGGAGTGAGCCGCGCGCGTTCGCCGTGGCATCTGTGGAGGAAACAACAGACCTATCCCTGTGACGGGCGGCCTGAACGAAAGCGCGATGTTCCTCTTGCGTGAGATGCAGTGCCTCGGCCAGGAGTTCAACAGTCCTCCGATAGGGTGTTTGGCGTACTCCGCGCTCCAGGTCACTGATCCCACGTGCGCTCATGCCTACTCGCTCGGCCAGTTCTTCCTGTGTCAGGCCGGCAGCAGCTCGATACTTTCTCAGGATCTCACCGAAAGAGGAAACGGTTCTTGTTGCCATCGCCAACGCACCTCTCTGGAATTTCTCTCATGCACTGATGCGGACATGCATGATCGTGTTTTCTCATTGTATCACACTCATCCATCCGAGGGAGACAAGTGCGTGGGTAAGTGCGTGCATAACTTCATGGTCAGCGCAGGGGAAATCAGGCATACTACAGACAAGGCCGCATCCGATAAATAGCGAAAGGAACGGCGCAAAGCCTTTCCCCTGCTCAACAGAGCGCGCGAGGGGATCCGCTTCATCATCATTTCACAACAAGGAGGACCACCAATGTCAGCAGAAGAGAACAAACAGGTCGCGCGGCGCTTCATCAATGCCTTTCTGGCTGGTGATACGGCTGTCCTGGAGGAGCTTGTCGTTGAGGACTGCGTAGACCACAACCCGCAGCCCGGTCAGAAGCCGGGTCGCCAGGGTCTCATCGAGATCCTGGCGGGCTGGCGCACCGCCTTCCCTGATCTCGAGGCAACGATCCTGCACGAGATCGCTGAGGGCGAATTCGTTGTGCAACATGGCGTAGGCCTCGGCACGAATACCGGCCCCCTGATGGGTCTGCCTGCAACGGGGAAGCAAGCCCGGTTCCCGTATATGGACATGCACCGCATCGTCAATGGTCGGATCATGGAAATATGGCATCTCGAGGACATTGCCGGGCTGCTGTATCAACTGGGCCTCATGCCCACCTGATGGGCGGGGTATTCCGGCACCTGAGCAGCGAGGCTAGGCCCTCTCTCCATAGCATGTACGAGCGGTTCTGGAAAGGAGCGAAAGGAAGATGACAACGACGAAACAAGACACTACACTGGATGAAGCGGCAGTAGCAGAGTTGAAAGCACATTTCCGCAGCGCTCTCTTGCGTCCAGGAGACGCTGGCTACGATGCCGCCCGCTCCATCTGGAATGGCATGATTGACAAGCGACCGGGTTTGATCGCTCGCTGCACGGGGTCAGCCGATGTCATCGCCGCCGTCAATTTCGCCCGCATCCACCGGCTCTTATTGGCGGTGCGTGGTGGGGGTCACAATGTCGCCGGAAACGCCCTGTGCGATGGAGGACTTGTCATCGATCTTTCACAGATGCGCGGCGTGCAGGTGGATCCTCGGGCGCGTATTGCCCGTGTCCAGCCTGGCAGCATCCTGGGTGACCTCGATCACGAAACCCAGGTCTTCGGCCTGGCAACCCCTAGCGGAATGGTCTCGAAGACAGGTATTGCGGGGTTGACACTCGGTGGTGGTTTTGGCTGGCTCTCGCGCAAGTACGGGTTGGCTTGCGACAATGTGCTCTCAGTTGACGTCGTCACGGCTGATGGTCGCTTCGTCACGGCCAACCAGCAAGAGTACGCCGATCTGTTCTGGGGCGTGCGCGGGGGCGGAGGGAACTTCGGTGTCGTGACGTCATTCGCATTCCAGTTGCACCCGGTCGGTCCCATGGTCATGGCCGGTATGGTGTTTTATCCAATGGAACTGGCTCGCGAGGTCCTGCACTTCTATCGTGACTATGCCGTCGCTGCACCCGATGACCTCACCACGGCAGCAGGTCTCATGATTGCACCACCCGCGCCATTTCTGCCGCAGCACATCCATGGCAAGCCAGTGATCGGCATCGGTGCCTGCTACAGCGGTTCGATCGAGGAGGGGGAGCGAGTGATGCGTCCTCTGAAGGACTTCGGCACACCGGTTGCTACCATGATCGAGCCGAAGCCCTATGTAAGACACCAGTCGATGCTCGACACCTCGTCGCCGAGTGGGCGTCACTACTATGTGAAATCAGAGTATCTGCCGGGGCTTAACAATGCCGCTCTCGAGACGATCATCAGCTATGCGAGCCGCCTATCCTCGCCGCTTACCGCTGTCCTCATCGCCCAACTCGGGGGCGCCATCAGCCGTGTAGATGAGCACGCCACTGCTGTAGGCAACCGAAATGCCCGGTTCGTGCTCAACATCCAGTCATCCTGGCTGGAGCCAGGCGAGTCACAGCAGCATATCCAGTGGACCCGTGAGTTCTGGACAGCGATGCGGCCGTTCTCGACGGGTGGCGTCTATGTGAACTTGCTGAGCCAGGATGACGGAGAGGAACGGCTCAGAGCAGCCTACGGCACCAACTATGACCAACTGGTTGCTCTGAAGAGCAAGTACGACCCAACCAACCTGTTTCGGGTCAACCAGAATATCAAACCAGTGGGCTGATGCTCTGAAACGAGCCGATGTTTCTCAGCTTTTTGTCATTTTCATATTGACTCTGCCGTATCTGGCATGTGACGTAAAATTTCTACGAGACAACAAACAACACACAGGAAGACCCTCTATGTCAAGAGCCGAAAACGGGAAAGGAAAAACAAGGTGAGCATGAGTGAAGCTGCCTCCCGTGTGGGCAAGCTAGTCTACCACACCGGTCACACGCAGAGCAGTCGAGACACGCTCTGCCTTTGCACCCAGCCCTACCCGCGAGCACTCCCACGTTTGCGCGAGCCAGCAGCGCGGGCGCTGCCGCCCTTGACAGGGGTGGGTGAGCGCTACGCGCCGAGAGCGACCTGGTCCTGCATTGATGAACTGCTCAAGTCACCAGGTCGCTCTCGCTCTGCGCGTCTACCCACCCCTGTCAAGGGTCAGGCCTGGCGGCATCGTTTGCTCCGCGAGGCTTTCATGAGTCCCATGACCACACCTCCACGAAGCCTCAAGCTCCCAGGGATGCTTGATGAGCCTCTCGGCTCGCTTCCCCTCCCTCATGCAAGCTCAACAACAATGCTCAGCGTGCTGCACGAGCAGCACCCGCCTTCCGTAGATCAAGGCCAAGCCGAGCGCGCCCGCCGCCGACCGCCCCACCTCCTGCGCGGCCTTGACTCGGCGTGGTCTGTGGGAAGTAACCCCCACAGGGAGTCGGGAACGCGGTGGCGGGCTGCGGCAGACGTTGGAGCAAAAGGCGCTTTAGCGGGAGCGGTGCATGGTCGGCAGAAAGGACGCGACGGGAACCGTTTGGGCGACTCCGCTGGGGCACAGGCTCCCTGCACTGGCGAGGGACCTCGCAGCGCTGAGCGTGCCCAACGGGGCATGACGGCAAGGGGTGGCCTGGACTCAGGCGACGTGTTGCCGGAGCGCGTGAGCGTGCCGCGCCGCTTCAAAGGTCGCGGTCTGATAGCTGGTTTTGCTGACCCACATGCGGTAGATGATGCGCACCCAGACGTTGGCCAGGGCGCGGACCGCCATACTGTGGGTCTTGCCCTGCGCCCGTTTGTGCCGGTAATAGTCCAGCGCCCAGGCTTCGTGCTGCGTCGTAGCCCTCGCAAACTGGTGCAAGGCGTTGCGCAGCGGCTTGGAGCAGGCGAAGCGTTTGTGCGCTTTGGCGTAATGGCCGCTTTCATAGGGCACGGGCGCGCTTCCGGAAAGCTGCTGAACGGAGGTTCCATCGGCAGAGCGGCTGCGATCATCGCCCCACTCGGCCAACAGACGTGGAGCCAGGCGCTTGCCGACACGCGGCAGCGAACGCCACAGCTCCTGATCAGGATGACTCAAAAAAAGGGGGCGGATGGCCTTGTCATAGCTGGCAATCTCCTGGATCACCACCAGCAGTTGTTTGACCAACGAGAGCATCAAGCGCGATTTGGCACGCACGATGACCTCGCTTGCCTGCAACTGGGGACGGTACAGTTCCTCAACGATCTTGGGAGCCACGCGCCCTGGGTTGGTATGCTTGCCAGTACGCAAGGTGGCCGTGATCTGCTCCACCGACGCGGCCAGCGCGGCTTGCGGCGTGGGATACGTCTGCACAAAGACCAACGTGGAACGCTGCTGCAATTTGGCAAACAGGTGCAAGGCCGCCGGGTAGTACTCCTTGAGGCAGGCCGTCAACTGGTTCACCAGACGCGTTTGCGTCTGGATCAGCGCATCCTGATCGCGCGTGCGCGTTTTCAACTCAGCTACGGTGGGGCTATCGGGCTCCAAGCGACGCAGTTCCGCCAGGTCAACGCGGCCCAGCTTCGCCAGCAAATGCGCGTCAATGCGGTCGGTCTTGGCTCCGGCGGCTTTGCGCAACTGATTGGCGCTCTTGGGGTTCACCGGATACACGGGGATGCCCGCTTCCAGCAGAAAGGTGATCAGCAAGCCGTGGTTCGTTTCGACAATGCAGGCCAGTTCCTCGGGCGAAGCCGCAATGCCGAGCAGAAACGCTTGCAACTCGTTCAAACCGCCGTGGCTGTGGGCAAAGCGTCGTGCGCCCACACGCTTGCCCTCCTCATCCTGCACCTCCACGTCATGATGGGTGTCGGCCCAGTCCAGTCCAACGTACCACATGTTCGTCTCTCCTTGTCTAGCGCAACTCCTGGGAGTGTCGGGTCCTTCTATACCGGGTGCTCGAAGCAACGTCCCTCCAATTATCGATTGGCCCAGGAAAGCTGCCAAGGGAAGGACGATCTTCCTGTATCGGTCGAGCCGTGTGGAGAACAAAGCCTTTCCCCTGCAGTGCTTAGCGAGCAGGGATTTCCCCTGCTGACCCTTGGTCGAGAGGGTCTGGGAAAATAGTAACATATAAGGAGATCAGTTATGATACTCGTCGTTGGAGCTACCGGAAACCTCGGTGGCGCAGTCACACGGAGGCTGCTGGCACAAGGCAAGCCCGTCCGCATCCTCGCCCGCTCGCAGTCAAACTACCAGCCACTGGTAGACCTGGGAGCCCAGGCCGTGCAAGGCGATCTCAAACAGCGCGGCTCACTCGATGCAGCTTGTGAAGGAGCAGACATCGTCATTACGACCGCGAGCGCTGGCGAGCGTAGTGGGGAGGACACCGTGCAGACGGTGGACTGGGAGGGCAATCGCAATCTGAATTATGCAGCTAAAACCGCCGGGGTGAAGCAGTTCATCTTCGTGTCAGTGGCTTTCGCTGACCCAAACAGTCCTGTCCCCATATGGCAGGCCAAAGGCAAAACCGAAGACTATCTGTGCGCCAGCGGCCTGCCCTACACCATCATCGCCCCCAATGGGTTTATGGAAGTGTTGATTCCCATGGTTGTGGGCATGCCAGCGATGATGGGCCACCCGGTCACGATTGTGGGAGAGGGCCGTCGCAAGCACTCGTACATCTCTGCTGGCTATGTGGCTGCTTTCATCCTCGCCGCCATCGGCCACCCGGTGGCCATCAATCAGAAGCTGCTGCTTGGCGGACCGGAACCCTTATCGTTCCGGGATGCGGTTGCGATCTACGAGCGCGTGCTTGACCACCCGATTCCAGTCAGAAGCGTCGCTCCGGGCGAGCCAGTTCCAGGCCTCCCAGAGATAGTAGCCCAGTTGTTAGCAGGTCTCGATACGTTCGATTCGCCGATAGAAATGACCCAAACTGCTCGCACCTTTGGCATCCTACTGACACCACTGGAGGAGGTTGCGCGCCGGACTGTCACGAGTGCTGCATCGGCTTGAAGTACTGATTCATTGCCAGCACGTGGAATGCTACGGTGGAAGCTGAGGCAAGACCTGCTCGTGAAATCTCCTCAACTGACTCACCTCATCCTCTATGGGCCACAGCAAGATCTTGCGGACCCCTGCTGCCTGGAGCTTGAGCAGTTTTTCGGCGCACTCAGCAGGGGTGCCAATGGGCAGTCGCTCGCGCAGCAGTTCGACTGGACGATTCAGTGTCGGACTCAACACCTCAACGAGGAGTTCTTCGGCCAGACGCCGGTCCTCCGTCATATAGTAGAACATCGAACCCAGTGCGTGTGGGAAACTCACTGGCTCCCTCCCGACTTGATGTAGAGACTGATGCAGTCGCGCCAGGGCGTCTGTGAACGACGCTGGAGTGACGTGATAGGCGGAAGCGAGCCAGCCATCTCCCAGGCGAGCAACCCGGCGCAGGCCCGCCTCCGATCCCCAGCTGCCAATCCAAATCGGCACGCCAGGCTCTTGAGCCGGAAAGGGTTCGAGTGGTGTCGCTGGTGGCGCATAGAACTGGCCTGTAAATGGGGGGGCATCTCGCTGCAAGAGACTGCGCAGTACCTGGATCGCCTCGTCAAAGCGCTTCCAACGTTCCTCGTAGGCAATGCGCACCAAGGCATAATCCTGGGGCAAGGAACCAGGACCGACACCCGCGATCAGACGGCCACCGGAGAGGACGTCAAGGGCAGCCAGAGACTTTGCCAGCGGAACGGGTCCGCGTACTACAGGCAACACCACCGTGGTCATGAGCCTCATGTGACGCGTCTTGGTGAGGACGGCGGCCAAGGCCGTTAAACTATCGAGCCAGGGACGGGAGAAGGTGAGATGATCGTTGGCGCACAGCGTGGTGAAGCCAAGTTGCTCCGCCGTCTCAGCATAGTCAACCAGGCCTGAGAGCGAGAACGTTTGCCCGCGAAAGGCAAGCAACGGCAGGTGGACGCCAAATTCCATAAGATCCTCCATTTCAGCTCTCTTGGCTACGGCCATTGCTGGTCTCGTGCCTCGTAGCCAATACAAACGCGGAAGCATCACTTTTCCCAAATGTAACACATCCATCCGTCCGGGTCTAGATGTGTAGACAAAACTCTGGCCCGAAACCCTGATCCTGCATTTGCTGATCCTTCAGATGCAGCATGATCATCTTGGAAGTACGTAGGGCGGATCAATAGGCAAAGGTTATGACTGGTCAGAGCTATAGGCAAACGAAGTTGCAAACCCACATCGGCCACTGACGCTCCAGTGTAAAGAACCATCATCCACCTGAAAGCCCTCAGCAATGATTTCCTGTCCTGGTCGGTCATGCCCCGAAATCCCACACGACACGGGTGCATCGCTCAAGACAGGCCGAGCGGTCTTGGCCGTGACATAGTGCTCAACCGCGATGCGCTCCTGGTCGGGCACATGGTGCAACTCAATCTGCGCTTGACGTACTGCGTACACCTCTCCAATCGCGCAGGCGAAGTTGCGTAGCGTCGTCCCTCCAGCGCGGCCCAGGAAAATAACCGTCAATGCCTGTTGTTGCTCTGGCCTGCCCCTTTCATCCACGTAGAGGACAACGCGCCACGGAGCGCCCGGTTCATCGTCGCTATAACTCCCAGCCAGCACGACCGAGAGATCCGAGAGATCAACGGAACCCGCGTGGCCCTGGAGGACGTGCCACGAGAGGGCGAAATCGCAGGTGCCGTAGGTAGAGCGTTCCCCTTTTCTCGTGCCATGCTGTCGGCAGGGGCAGATGGCTTCGCAGTTACACACTTCGTAATAGGACCCACTGACAGCCCAGGGCATGAATAACGACATGATAGACCTCCTCTGTCATTACAAGACCCCCGGGAGCGCGACAGGGACAACCATGACTATCACTCCATAGACAATCAGTGCCACGCCTGCGATCTGACTGATCTGCCTCCCGAACGGAAACGACTTCTCAGCGTAGATGAGTGCTGTCAGGAGTGCCATCACTGCGATATTCATAATGCCAAGTGGAAAGAGGAGCACAAACAGGAACCAGCAGCACCCGAGACAGTAGGCTCCGTGAAGGAACCCCATACGGAAGGCACCACCATATCCATCACGCCAGGAACCAAGGATGAATTGCAAAGGCGTCCGGCATTTCGCCAGGCATATGTGCTTGAGCGGCGACAGTTGATAGAGGCCAGCCACCACCAGCAAGGCACCGCCAATACGGGGGGCGTTAGTCATGAGCCACATGGACTGTCCGGCCAATCTCTCAGCAAAGAGGGCGAGAGGATAGGCCACGAGTCCGAACAGCGTCCAGATGAGGAGATACGCACTGACGAAGACCCAGGTCGGGACAAAGGCCTGAGACTTTTGCTTCTTGCCAGCGTACACCGTTGTAAACATGAGGATCATCGGGGCTGCCGTGGGGAACATCATCGCGATCATCATCACCACCCAGATCGTAATGAAGAGTACCGCGCTCATTCCAATCGTCAGACCCATTCCCATGGCTTGACTATTCATGGCGGCTGATTGCCAGATGAGCACTGCCCACGAAGCGGCAGCCAGGATAAGGAGCAAGCCCAAAATCAGCTTGCGTTCCCGCGGGAATGGAGAGGCGTTAGCGGTTGTCATGAAGGGTCTCCTTCTCTGCTAGGTACTTCCTTGCAGCCCTGCTGACCGATAGGTAGAAGCGATAGCTTCGTTGCAGGGCTGGCTTTCAAACAGAAGTGATAGCTTCGTTGCAAGGTCGCATTTACATGTAGAACCAGGCGATATCGCCCCCGATACCTGCGTCGAAGGCGACATCATCTTTGTTGAAAGTGCGGAAACGCTACGCGTTAGACCAGTTGATCGGCGCGTAGTGACCATTCTTGCCAGAGTTATCCCAGCGCATGCCATAATCCATCCAGGTACTCTTTTCGTCACCAACCGCCATGGCGACGCTGGGAGCAAAGGGATGCGCATTTTTCGCCCAGATCTCTTCGTCAGGATTCATGCTTGGAACCGCGTGGACCGCCATCTGCATGAGGTTGGGAATCTCAACCGAGCGACGTTTGCCCTCTTTCTGGAAGGTGATGGGCACGGTTTTGGCACCAAGCACCGTAGAGTTGAGAGGCGTCAGGGCTGCGACTGGACCGCCAACGGCCCCCGTGAAGATGGCTTGAAGGGCTTGACGCTGTTGCTCATCTGCTCGCTCATCGAGGTACAGGGCTACAGACCAATTGCCTTCAGCCATCGGCCCTGGTGTACGTGTGATCAGAACAACATTCAGGCCATCAAGGGTTACGCCACCATAGTCTCCTTGATCAATGTGGAAACTAAAGGCGACCTCACACGCGCCGGTTGTCGGCTTCGAAGTTAAGGGCGCGTTTGGCGAAAAGAGACAAGGACATACTACATCACAGTTACAGTTCTCGAAATAATCTCCCGCGATTTGCCAGCGGGTTTGTGTTGAAGCCATGCATCACCTCCATGTGCGCTTTTACTACTATTTGTTCAGTATAGTCTATGAGGTCATTACATAAGAATGACCGTTATCATATTACTTAATCGACTAAAACGCTTGCGAGGAATGACCTCCTTTCCTGAAGTATCACCTGCCTGGCTTGATATTCTGATTCACACGGAACAGATTGCTCGGATCATATGTTGCTTTGATCTGTGCCAGCCGGGTGTAGTTGTCGCGGTAGGCCACTTTCACATTGTCCGCACCCTCATCCATCATCATGTTGATATAGCCACCTCCCGCTGAATAGGGATGCAGCGCCATCCAGTAGTCCCTTGCCCAGCCGATCATGCGCTCGTTCCGCGCAAAAGCTTTCATCGTCGGATTGGGCGAAGACTCCAAGAAGCCGTTTCGGATGCTGTTGTGTCATGTTCTGCTTCCTATTCATACTATTCATAGCTGATTCCACTTTCTTTGCTTCTCCTCTTCTCTCAAGACATACAGTGCTCATGCTTCATTGTTCTGCCCTTGTAATGGCTCATTGCCCCTAAAGTTCATAACAGGCTTTAGTGAAAAGCGCGCCAGTTCCGCCGCTGCTCCCATTCTGCGCTGTTCCAGCCATCTCTACTATCGAAGCCCCAATGCCAGGACGCTCCATTGAGGATAAGCAGTCCCATGAGCAAGATGACGATTGTTTCCATCACGTCCTCCTTCTAAGAAATTTTAGTGTTATTCTTCTAACCTGCCAACCTTGACCAGCCGCTTGAGAAACTCCCAGTGGCGCAGAAGCTTCACGCGGTCGCTGCCGCCAGTTTGGTACCAGCGCCTGAGCCAGAACAAGGCCGCGCTTTCCTCAGTGCTAAAGCTCCACTGAGCCAGCTGGTCCCGTTCAACGGCCTCTGTCTCCACGCGCATTGCCATGTTGCGCTCTTCTTCAGCTTGGATCTGTTGATTCATCTTCACGTCCCCTCCACGAAGGCGCGCGAAAGTGATCTGCTATGTGAGAG
>JBKPBA010000254.1:0-8386 GCA_046726675.1 Chloroflexota bacterium | reverse complement strand
CCCGTGACATGGGCAATATCTGTAATACCAAGCAAACCCTGGTTTCCAAAGGCTCGTAAAACGGTAGCGATACGATGGACGATTTGAACGGTTTTTTCGCCTGCTTGAGGTGCCCCATGACGCATGCTTTTCCCTCGATCTTAATTACTGGATCCATGTTCTATTCAGTGGAATCATGTTCCACATGTATAGGACTGAGTATAGCTAATGCTGCTAAGATGTGTCAAGCCAAAGTCTTCATCTTGAATCTTATGTGGAACCCGATCAACATTGGCATGGACTCATCCTGAAGTTGTATGATGAAGTTCTGTGGACCTGTATTCCAGAATCACGCTAATTCAAACTTGAGAAAAGGAGTATTCTACTGTATGGCAATGCAAATGGATCAGAAGGTCACTATAGATTTTGATGTTCCAGCTAAAATGAGGGATGGCACAACACTACGCGCCAATATCTATAGACCAGCAGGCGATGGCCAATGGCCCGTGCTACTTACCCGCCTGCCCTATGGTAAAGACTTCCCCCTCGGAAGTTCTGTGATGGACCCGGCTCAGGTAGCACGAAGGGGTTATGTTGTTATTGTGCAGGATACTCGTGGCCGTTTCACATCGGAGGGTGAATGGATGCCTTTTATCAATGAGGCATTAGATGGCGTTGATACTATCGAATGGTCAGCCCGCTTGCCATACAGCGATGGTATTATTGGTATGTATGGCATTTCCTATTTCGGCTTCACTCAGTGGTCGGCCGCTGTTCACCAGCCCTCTGCTCTGAAAGCTATTGCGCCAGCCCAGACATGGAATGATCCGTTCAATGGCGTTCTATTTCGTGGAGGGGCTTTGGAATTAGGCATCTCTGGAAGCTGGCAATTGATGATGGGACTTGACGTGCTCATACGTCGTCATAGAGGTGACCCTCAGGCTTTGGGACGCTCTATCTATCTGCTAGCGAAAGAGATGGACGCGCTGGGAAAGCTTGGATACTGGTCCCTGCCGTTGCGTGAATTTGGACCGCTCAAGCGACATGATATTGCTCCTTCCTTTTTTGAGAATTTTGCGCGTCCAATGGATCGTGAGCATCCGATTACTCAGCCACTGTTTATTACGGGAAAGCACGAAAATGTCACCGTTCCTGCTCTGAATATTGGAGGTTGGTATGATGTCTTCTTGCAAGATACCATCGATAATTATAAATTTCTGCGTGAGCAGGGTAGTACGCAAGAGGCGCGACAAAGCAAGCTTATCATTGGTCCCTGGGCGCATGGAGTGTTTACGAATCCTATCGGTGAAATGAACTTTGGCTTCGGATCCAGCGCTGCCTACATCGACCTGCAGATTGATCTCACAAGTTTGCAGGTACGCTGGTTTGATCACTGGCTGAAAAGTATCGATACAGGGATACTAAATGAAGCGCCTATCAAGTTGTTCGTGATGGGCACCAATGTCTGGCGTGATGAGCAAGAATGGCCCCTGGCTCGTGCTGTAGAAACTCGCTATTATCTTCACAGCAATGGGCATGCCAATACCCTACATGGGAACGGATACCTGACTACAGACCTGCCTGATATAGAAGAGCCTTCCAAGGACCACTATGATTATGATGCTGCTAATCCAGTGATTACACGAGGTGGTGCGTTATTACTGTCTCCTGAGTATCGCCCTGGTCCTTACGATCAGCGTTTAACTGAGAATCGTGAGGATGTTCTGGTGTATACGACTGGCGAGTTAAAAGAAGACCTGGAAGTGACGGGGCAGATCAAAGTTTCTCTCTGGGCCATTTCGAGTGCGCCAGATACCGATTTTGTAGCTCGCCTGCTAGATGTGCATCCTGATGGCTATGCACAGAATCTTACCGATGGTATTATCCGGGCTCGTTATCGCAATGCTACACGGGGGGAGAAAGCTTCGCTGATTGAACCTGGGAGAGTCTACGAGTACGAGATCGACCTCTGGGCCACCAGTAATGTTTTCAGAGCAGGGCACCGTATCCGCCTTGATGTGACAAGCAGCAATTTTCCGCGTTGGGATCGTAATCCCAATACAGGGCATGAATTTGGCGCTGATACAGAGTTGGCAGTTGCTCATCAGACGATTTTGCATGACCGCGAGCATCCCTCGTATGTGGTGCTGCCGATTGTGCCGCAAACGTAGTCGAGATCCTTCGCTTCGCTCAGGATGACACTATCGCGTAACATAAGGTGCGGCAGGGACATCAGAATGCAGGAGATCCTGAGCGAAGCGAAGGGATGATACTTTTACTCTTAGGATGACATTGTTTCGCTCAGGATGACACAATCCAGTTAAACCAATTGCTTCAACGTCTCCTGCACCGATGATGCAAATTCAGGGCGTGTCTCAGCAAGCATACGCAGTGCAGTAACTGACTCGACATCGTGATATTGTGTGATAAGCTGGCAGGCAACACGTACAACAGTATCGCGAGGATCATTTAAGGCTTCACGTACTACTGTGCGAGTGCGCGCATCCTCACCTTGAGGGTCGATGCTCTTCAATGCCTCGAGAGCCTGGGCGCGTATATATGGATCGAAGTCGCTTGCAGCCCGCAGGATGAAGTCTAGCGTACTGCGATCACCAAATTGCGCAAATGTGCGAATAGCGGCGCCGTACACGATACTTCCTGGTATATCAGCATCTCCGTTGGCCAGGTTGTCACGACGTTTGTCACGCATAGCGCGCGCGTCAACATTCATAGTACGCTTTACAAGCTCATGTATCGAACCGATGGCGCGAGTATCCTGTAGTTGAACCAACGTATCGCACATTTGCCCTATGAGGGAGGCTTGTTCACGGTCAGTAATTTGCATAGTGGTATTAAGGCGGTTTATCAGCGCTTGCGAAGCGCGTGGGTCACGTAGTTCGCTCAATACTTTTAAACAAGGTAGGAAAGCTTCTTCTTGATTATTAAGCCCCTCCCATAGAACATCGCGACCAGTACTATTCATCCAGCGTTCGATATCGGGCATCATAGGTAAGCTTGCATAGACTGGTTGGATAATACGTTTATCCTGTATGACGCTGCGAGAGATATCACCCCAATAACGACCAAGTAGTAGTCCAAGACGATGAAGCGCAACGACCAACTGCCATTGTGAAGCGTTTCTTGCTCCTTCAAAGAGGGCGCTCGTTAATGTTGGGAGGTCTCGCTCAAAGATAAGTGGAAGTGAGTTGTTGCCAGCATAGTTCATACTATCTTGCAAGATCTGGTTGACAACCAACGCTGCCTGTTGGGTCAGGAGTGGTGCGATGTTATTTCCACCACGAAGATAGTTTTCGAGTGGAAGTGTGCGAAATAACGGTACCGCAATATAGCTCTCTAATCCGTTGGCATGGTCGAGTCCGCTCATTAGCATGATCTCATAAAAGCGAGCCTGATTGAGCGTTGCGAAAGCATCGATCACGTCAACTTTTGCCCAACCTTGCGCTTCTTTGAGCGCGTTAGCCAGAGCTTTCATTGCTGCTACGGTTGCTTGTTTGACCAATGACCGTGTAGCGTACAGAGAAGAGCTGGAATCAGTAGACAGTGTTCCCAGCACCTCTGAAATGTCCGCTGATTTGTAAAAACCTAGCATCAGCATAGCTATACGCCTGGCTCTGCCGATCATTGTTTCGGCAGGATTAGCGTCGATAGGCAGATCATCAGGATCTTCTTGCCCTATGATGTAAAGCCATGCAGGAACAAGGTCTCCAGCACGGTCAATCTCAAGAATATTGGGTACAAGGACAGGTATCCATTGCTGAAGAGAACCAACATTCAGTAAAGGAATAATCTTTGCAGCAGTTTCTTTTGTGGATTGCCCGCCCCAACGAAGATCTGTCACCAACATCGTGAGTTCTGTTCGTAACTCACTAATAGTTTGCTTTACTTCTGGTGCATTGGCATTCAATTCTGGAAGATTGCGTCGTGCCGCGAGATGCTCAACGGTAGCGGTTCGGGTTGCCTTCTGTTGTGCGGCGGCTGGCACAGACACCATAGTGGCAGAAGGCGCGGGCGCCTCGACGGGAGGGGTATCTATTACAACATCAATATCCATTCCTCCAGGCTCTGTTGGCTCTGTTGCATACCTATGAAAAAGTATATTAGGATCTGTGTTCACTCTACTCATTTCGGACATTCTATTTCTATCCTTTAACCATATTTGGGTACTTCCAAATAGATCTACGGGAAACGATACATACAGCATTATTGGCTCATTGTAACGTTCTCTGCTGAGATAGTCAAATGAGATAAGGCATCGGTGTAACTTTATCCTCATCGAATCGTAGTTTAATAGGAGAGAATGCATGTTGCGCAAAGCAGAAATGGAGTGAGATATGAGTAATCAGGAGATGCAATTTGCAGACCCCGATTGGAAACCCTCACAACAACTTGACACAAAAAACGATCCACAGGAGCAGGAAGCATATAATCCTCAACCGGTAAATACTGATTATCGCGAACAAAATAAATGGAGGACAGCACCACCTGCGCCACCACAGCAAGAGGGATACACAGGTCTGCGTCCCTACGAAGGCCCTGTTCCAGGGCAGATGCAAGGTGGGAATTTTAGACAACGCCCGTATAGAAGACGTGGTCGAGGACTCTGGTTCTGGATTATTCTAGCATTCATTATTATTAGCTTGATGAGTGGAGGATGGCGTTCTTTCAACGGTCCCGGTCCTGGTTTTGATCGCAATCCGGTCGAGCAGAAACAAATGATGGGGAAACCCATTGACTATACAGTTACCGGGCAAGCGACCATTGTGATTTCCGATCCGGATGGCAATGTCACTGTTACTGAAAGCCAATCGAAAACCGATGTAATGATCAGGGCGGTAAACAACAACCCTTTCGGTAATCCCAATGTTATTCAACCAGTCGCTAGTCAGGACGGTAACACTATTAATGCCAGTGTGTCTGATGGCCAGCAAGGTCCTGTCGATCTTAATGTGGTGGTTCCGCAGAATACCATTTTGCAACTGAAAACGGATTCTGGCGATATCAATATCAACGGCGTCGAGGGCCAAATGACGCTGATAACGAATAGTGGCAGTATTAATACATCAAATGATGTGCTGAGTGGTTCATCCACAATGAACACGAAATCTGGCGATATTACCTTTGAAGGAACAATGGTTACTGGTGGATCATACCAATTTCAGTCCAATAGCGGCTCGGTCGATCTTACTGTGCCAACTACTCAGGCGTTTCATCTCGATGCCTCAACCTCTTCAGGTTCAATTAATCCCAATGGTTTTCCGGGTGTGAGTGTACAGAATAACATCTCGGGTTCAGGGCAAAAGTTAAATAGCGTTGTTGGTGGGAGTTCACAGGGCCAGGGAGCGACTGTAACAATTACTACTGATAGTGGCGACATCAATCTGCACCAGAGATAGCTCATCATTTCCTTAGAGCTTGCTGAGATAACCTTAGAAATTGCTGAGTATTTTATTGTTCACTTGTACTTGAGTTAAATGGCTGTTATTCTTTAGGGAAGAGGATATTTCGAGAGATATTGATGAAGAAACAGTATCTGTGATGTTAGCGAAATGTCCCAGTAGAGTAAGTAATGAAGCTGATAAAAGGAGGATTAACAATGCCATCCAGCAAAGGTAACGGCCGTGGTTTTGCATCTATGAGTCCAGAGAAGAAGCGCGAAATTGCTAGCAAAGGTGGAAAAGCAGCCCATGCCCAGGGTACCGCGCACAAATGGACAAGTGCAGAGGCACAAGCAGCCGGACGTAAAGGCGGTTCAATCAGCCGCCGTCGCCCAAGGACTACTGCTAAAGCGTAGGATTGAATTGATAATTACTAGTGGAAAGGCTGGCTTTTATAAAAGTCAGCTTTTCATTTTGTTCAAAGAACATACCTATCTACTTTGCTGATTCAGGAAAAAGTTCATGATGGCTGACGTATACTCTTTTTCGCAGCGTAAGTGTGCAGCGTGCCCTGCATCAAATAACAGCATCTGAGAGTTGGGGATGCGTTCAGAAATGATACGAGCATAATCTGCAGGGACAATACGGTCACGCTTGCCATGCATGATCAGAGCGGGACAGCGAATAGATGCCAGTTCTTCCTCGGTGATGATTACGCCTCCAGCGGCGACCAGTTTTTCCTGCCCTTCGACGTACATTTGTGGAAGGGATCGCCAGTAGGGTTCTCCATGTAGCTTTGCCAGCTCTTTTTGCCAATCTTCCGGCAACGGGGTATCAATCAGCCAGTGACGAATGGAAGCTACATTCTGCGCGTTGATTGCTGGTTGAGCGCCCATCACAGCCAGGGCCAGCACGCGCTGGGGATATAAGGCAGCTAGCAAGAGGCCGACGATTCCTCCATCGCTAAAGCCCAATACCAGTACCTTATCGATGTTCAGTGAATCGAGAAGTGTTGCCAGGTCGTTGGCATCATCTCGGTAAAAGGAAAGTGCGTAGCTATCGCGGTGTGTCGAACGCCCATACCCATGCAGATGTGGAGCAATAACGCGAAAATGGCTCCGCAAGGGGGGTAATTGTCCCGCAAAATCACTTTCAGGCGTTCCGCCAAAGCCATGAATCAACAGTACCGTGTGTAGTTGAGAAGAAAGAGATAAAGTGGTGAAATTTGGCTCAAAAACATCGTAGTACATCATAGTATTTGGCGTATTGAGAAATGGCATCGTTCACCTATCACTGGCTGCTTCGTATGATGAGAACAGTATAGCATTTTGTAAAGAATATGCAAAAGTTGAGTTGCTGAGTTTCAGAATCCTTGACAGGCACTATGCTCATCATTATACTGTATGGCAGTACACAAGACTGCAACCATCCAGGCGATACTATCTGCCATGTTTTGCCATGCAGTAAGTGAAGGAGTATCCCATGGACTCCGAGCAAACCATACCAGATGACGCTTTCAAGCCTATCACCAGTAGTGGAGACCTCTCTATAAAACCTATTGCGTCAGAGATCATCATTCGTGCCAGCAAGGTCAACAAATACTTTGGTGATAAGCATGTTCTCAAAGATGTCGATTTTGAGGTACACAAAAGGGAAGTCGTAGCGCTGATTGGTCCAAGCGGCTCAGGTAAGAGTACGCTTATTCGCTGCTTCAATGGTCTGGAAAAGCATACGAGTGGTGAAATCTCTATCCATGGTCAAAAGCTCGATCCTCGTTTCTCAAACAAACAACTTGCTCCAATACGTCGTGAACTGGGCATGGTATTCCAGAATTTTAACCTCTTTCCGCACATGACCGTGTTGCAGAATGTGATCGAAGCTCCTTTACTCGTTCGCAAAATGCCCAGGGATCAGGCGGTAGCTCTTGGTGAGAAGTTACTGGCAAAAGTTGGACTTGCAGAGAAGCGCGATGCTTATCCAAATAAAATCTCAGGCGGACAGAAGCAGCGCGTGGCTATCGCGCGTGCGCTTGCCATGCAGCCCCAGGCGCTGCTCTTCGATGAGCCAACCTCCTCGCTCGATCCCGAACTGGTGGGTGAGGTGCTCAAAGTGATGCGGGACCTGGCATATGAAGGAAGTACGATGGTAGTAGTGACGCATGAAATGCAATTTGCGCGTGATGTTTCCGATCGTGTCGTCTTCATCTCCGATGGTGTGATCGTAGAACAGGGCGATCCTGAAGAAATATTTAAGCAACCCAAGCATGAGCGCACAAAGCTATTCCTGGAGCGCGTGCTCTCGTATTTGCCTTAGGCGAAACACCGATAGACCAGGATTACCAAAAGAAAGGTAATGATGCATTATGGTACCTGAAATTGAAAGGCGAACATTTCTTAAGCGCATGGGTCAGGCTGGAGGGTTAGTAATTGCAGGCGGAACCCTCGAATCTATCTTAGCTGCCTGCGGCGGAAATGTTTCTACAGGAAGCACGAATACGCCAACCCCAGGTGTCACTCCGATAGGAAATGCAGGGTTGAAAACTCCTGGTCTATTGCAATGGGGTGCAACCTCTGATGGCGGGGCTCCATACGTCTTCCCAGATCCCAGCAATCCCAATCAGTTGGTTGGCTTCGAGTATGAAATTGGTCAGGCCATAGCTAAGCTAATGAAGGTTGTATCGAAGCAGATAGAAAACGATTATGGTCAGATGGAGCAGGCTCTACTGGCGAACAAATTCGACATGGTAATGAATGGCTGGGAAAAGACTCCTGACCGTGAGAAAACTGAGATATTTTCCCAGGCTTACTATCGCTACGGACAGCAGATTGTGGTACGAGCGGATGACTCACGTTTTGCCGGCAAGACAACCTCAAGCGATCTTGGTTTGCAAGATTTAGAAGGTCTCACCGTAGGGACAGGCGCAAGCTATAAGGCTGCAGATATCTTAGGGGAAGATAAGAAGATCACAGTTAAGCTCTATGATCCAGATCTTCCATTTAATGACCTTGCTG
>JBKPBA010000253.1:0-6903 GCA_046726675.1 Chloroflexota bacterium | reverse complement strand
GGGTCGGGTAGCCAAGAGGTATCGCTACCTCTCAGCCCCCTCAGAACCGGACGTGCCCCTCTCAAGGCATCCGGCTCAAGCACATCACGTACCATCACTGTTTCAGAAGCTCCCTTGTGGTTAGGCGTTTCGCTTTCCCACTGTGAATTTGTTGATGACAGTAGAGGTGTACCAGCGTGCGGTTCTCTCGGTTGTGCTTGCCACCCTTACTCTTTGGTTGTATGTGGTGTTCATGGAGTTCTTCGCCGTTGAAGAGGGTTGTTCCACATACTCGGCAAACATAGTTCTGGTTTTTGGCAAGTTTTTGTTGGTTCGGCATCAGGTCTTTCGCTTTGGCCTTTTGCCTCTCCTGCCAGTAATCCTGTAGTGTCGGATCATCTGGCGATGCATCCCCTTTTACCAGAACATGTCTTTCGATTTTAAACCAGCTAAACTTGAGGAGATAGGTTTCTTTGGTCTTATCTCCAAAGACCCAGAAATCATTCCGCTTCGGGTTTAGCTTCCCCCAGTAACGGGTCTTGACCCATTTCCAGGGTTTGTTTGGGTGGGTGCGCTTGGCATATCGGACTGCTCGGTGAAACATCCAGTCATCGAGTGCTCGGAACGTTTCCTTCGCTACTCCGATGCGAAAGTAATTTGCCCATCCTCTGATAATTGGATTGAGTTCCTTCGTAAGCGCACTGGCATTTGAGCCTTGCAGCCTGCGCCAGCGTTCCCGTAGTTTGTCCCGCATTTTCTTTACCGATTGCTCACTCGGCTTGATAAGCAGTTTGTAGCCGTGTTTGCTGGTCTTTGGTGCATGGTACAGCCTGACATTAAACCCCAGGAAGTTAAACCCTTCCGTTAGGTGAACGACTTTCGTCTTCTCTGATGAGAGGACAAGACCCCGTTCACCTAGCCATGTTATTAGGGTTTGCTTTGCTGCTTCTGCATCCTCTTGACTTTCACAAAACACGACAAAATCATCAGCGTATCTCACCAGGGCGCGCTTTGATCGGATGACATTGTGCCAGCCGTGTTTTACGCCTAACGCTTTTTCCATCCCATGAAGCGCGATATTTGCCAATAAGGGAGAGATGACGCCACCCTGCGGTGTCCCACTTTTTGTCTCATGAAATACCTTTTTGTCAACATACCCGGCTTTGAGCCACTGTTTGATGAGTTCCTTTCCGGGAACGTCTCCGATGGCTTCTAGCAAGGCATTGTGATCGATGTTGTCAAATGCCCCTTTGATGTCCGCATCGAGTACCCACTTTTTGTTGGGGTGGGGTCTGGCAAGGCCATATATCTTTGCGATGGCATCATGGCAACTTCGGCTAGGTCGGAACCCATAGCTACATCCCTCAAATCGAGCTTCCCAGCTTGGTTCCAGGGCGTTTTTGACCATTGCCTGAAGGCAACGATCTATCACAACGGGAATTCCGAGCGGCCTTTGTTTTCCATTCGCTTTCGGTATGTACACCCTGCGTGTTGGTTGGGCTTTCCAGGTTTGATAGGTGGTTAACCAATCCACCAGTTCGCCCCTGGTTGCCGGTGTTTTCACTACGACCTTGTCCAGCCCAGGGGTGTTTTTCCCCTGATTGATTTGCGTAACCCTGCGAACCGACAATTGTCGGTTTGCCTGGCTGCGCAACATGAGCTTCTGTAACGAGCGGACTCTCTTCCAATCGCCCGCCTGGGTGGCCCGGAAAATACGTTGTCTCAAGTTGCGAACAAACCGTTCAGCTTTCTGCCAATCAATGGCATTCCAGTCTGTGGCCGTTTGTCTCTCTGTTCCGTTTGCTAAGGAGTTGCCTAGCATCTAACTTTTCCTTCGATTAGCAACTTTTACAGCATCTTTTCGGGTGATATGTCAGACCTACGTTAGCCGCCTTTCAGCGGGAGTATCTCCATCCTCTTTGATGGCTCTATCCACCGGGTTATGTCTTCCCCTTGCCTTTCGGCTGGTGGCCTTCGCTTCTTAGGTCTTCCCTTTCCCACTGGAGAATTCAGTCGCTCTTGCGATTGACTTACTACCTTGCGGTAGACCCCATTGGGGTTACTCCGTTCCGCTCCTATGAGATGCGACTGGTTTGGGTGTTCTCTCTACTCCGGGGTCTTGGTGTCCTCATAGAAAGTCTCCATGTCTCTCTATCTTTAGCAGGAAGCTGCATGCATTCCGCTCTAGACCCATTCATTGCCGTCTTTGTTAACCGTCATTCCGGCAACCGATACTAACGAAGCCTCATCGAGAATTCATTTTCATTCACCCATCCATTCTTTCCCTGGCCCGATTTGACGTGGCGGTTCCGTCTCCTCTTAGGCGTTACCCCTGGCTCCGTACCTCACCGTTGCCAGTGACGCACGCAGGGATTGGGAACAGGCGTTGGACACTCGCCTGGGTCATTGGTTGTTGACCACTCATTGGGAGCGACTTCGTGTCGCACATGCAGTCTGATCTTGTGCGCTTTGATCATCCTTGATACCTTTCTGTAGCGCCTCGTGGTAGTTCCGCAGCCCGTACAACCGAGACGAAAAGCAGCTACTTCCCTCCAGGGTAGTTAGATTATTTTGGGCCAGCAGGTGTGATAGTCGGTTACGCGCTCAAAGGCATCAGCGACACGCAGGATCAGGTCTTCGGCGAAGAAGTTGCCCAGTAATTGCAGACCTACGGGTAAACCATTACTGAAACCGCCAGGGATCGAAACACCACAGTTACCCGCCAGGTCTGCCGGAATGGTGAACACATCCTGGAGATACATCTCGTATGGGTCAGAAATCTCACCGATCTTGAATGCCACGGATGGCGAGGCGGGACTGACCAGCACATCGAAGCGTTCGAAAGCGCGGGTGAAGTCTTCGGTAATCAGTGTGCGTACCTTCTCCGCTTGCTTGTAATAGGCGTCATAGTAGCCGGAAGAAAGCGCATAGGTGCCGAGCATGATGCGGCGCTTGACCTCCTGTCCGAAGCCAAACTGGCGAGTCTTCTCCAACGCCTCCCACATGTCGTTGGTATCGCGGTAGGAATAGCCGTATTTGACACCATCGTAGCGGGCAAGGTTGGCGCTTGCTTCAGCCGGTGCGATGATATAGTATACGGGCACGCCGTATTTCGTGTTTGGTAAGGAAACTTCGCTAATCTCTGCTCCCAACTCACGCAGTTTTTCAATATCGTCACGCACTGCCTTGACGATACCTGGCTGCATTCCCTCTACCCAGTATTCTGCTGGTATGCCAATGCGCAGACCTTTGAGAGAACCGTTCAGTGATGCGCTATAGTCGGGCACAGGATCGGGCGAGGAGGTTGAGTCGCATGGATCGGGTCCAGCAACTGCTTGCAAAATCAGGGCTGTGTCGCGGGCATTACGCGCAAAAGGCCCTATTTGATCGAGTGAGGAGGCGAATGCAACCAGGCCATAGCGCGATACTCGTCCGTAGGTAGGCTTGAGGCCCACGACATTGCAAAATGAAGCGGGTTGGCGAATCGAGCCGCCAGTGTCACTACCAAGCGCACCCATGGCCATGCCAGCCGCCACTGCCGCCGCCGAGCCGCCACTGCTGCCGCCGGGGACACGCTCTAGATCCCAGGGATTATGAGTCGGGAAGAAAGCCGAATGCTCGGTGGAGGAGCCCATTGCGAACTCGTCCATGTTTGTTTTACCGAGCATTACCGCACCTGTCGCGTTTAGTCGTTCCATGACTGTGGCATCGTATGGAGGTTTGAAATCTTTAAGCATGTTAGAGCCACAGGTGGTAGTGATCCCTTTTGTGCAAATTACATCCTTGATCGCCAGGGGTATGCCTGTGAGCGGAGACACCGTGGCGCCGCTCTTAAAGCGCCGGTCAGCTTCCTGGGCTTGCTGCATCGCGAGGTCCTCGGTAACAAGGGTGAACGCTTTTACTCTGCCATCCACGTCTCGAATACGGTCAAGGTGGGCACGAGTTAGTTCAACCGAGGAGATTTTGTGTTGTCGTAGCAGTTCTCCGGCTGCATGAATGGTCAGTTGATATAATTCAGTCATGGTTATTAAGACTCCTCCAACACCGCGCGTACTTTTAGACAGTTATCTTCTTGTTCAGGGGCGTTGGCAAGTAATAATTCAGGCGCATATGATGGTTGTGGAATATCTGGCCGCATGATATTACTGAGACGAGAGGCATGTGCGGTAGGTGACACTCCACTCACGTCTACCTGCTGCAATATGGCTATATTCTCCAGTATGACAGAGAGTTGACTTGCAAAAATGTCAATCTCTTCTTCGGTCATGCCAAGGCGGGCGAGTTGTGCTACGTGCTTAACGGTTTCGCGATCGATCATAGTTTTCCTCTTTTATTCACCAGCGAACATGAAAGCCGCTTAGATGTTCTGTTGGCTGTCCCCAATGTGTACGTACCTCGTGTATTTCTGCTGCGGATGGTCCTCTTTGCAGCATAGTGAGCAAACGCTCGAGGGCCGGTCGGGTTCCTTGTGCCAGTACTTCGACACTGCCGTCGCTCAAGTTGCGTACATAACCGCGGAGGCCAAGGGCGAGGGCAGTGTTCACAACGAAATAGCGGTAACCGACTCCTTGAACCCATCCATGTACATAGGCATGTAGTTCTTGAATGTTATTGGTTTCGTTCTGGCTTGCCATGGACTTTATAATAGCATACTCTTGGTGATCTCACCAGTAGTCTGTAAGGCTGGATGATATATGGAGGGGTTTTCCGAATGGAGGAAGAAGCCACTAGCTCGCGGGCACGACGAAACGACAGCCGACTTTCTCGCCGCGATCACACTGCTCCTGGACCGGCACCCCCACCAGCTCCGTGAGCAGGGACTCGGCCAGGCGGCAGACCTCCGGATGGCCCGGTACCACCGCTGCCAGTGGACAACTATATCCCCGGATGACGTAGGCACCGTTCTGCTGTTCGAGTTCTGCCAGGCCACCGAGCGCATCAAGGACGGAGATCGCTGCTTTGAGCCGCGCATCCAGCTCACCTCGCGGGATGGGCCACTGCGACACCAGATGGCGGCCCGTCGAACGTAGGAGCGCTTCCACTTCCTCAGCAGTCATACGCTCGTTCATTTCGTCCAGGAGCTGCCTCAACACGAGGCCGTATGCTTTTGAAAACAGTTCCTCGGCTGCCGGGGTCAGCTCGTAGACAGAGGCAGGCTTGCTGCTACTCCGACGCCTGCCCTGCTGGTGGACCAATTCATCCCGCTCCAGGGTCGCCAACTGCGAGCGAATGGCATTGTCCGTGAGATCAAGCGCCTGGGCCAGCTCTTCCACCGTCCGGCTGCTACGGCGCAGCAGGGTTACAATCTTGCCACGTGTACTCGCAAAAAAGCGTGGGTTCCTCTGCAGGAATGACATGTCTCTCCTCCAATCGTGCTCCTGAGCCCAGCATTTCCTGGGAAAAAGGGGTGAAACCTTGACACGTCAGACGAACTGGCCTGAGCATGCTTCTCATGCTGCCCCTTTTCTATGCTGTATGTCTTGAGTATAGCAGGTCATCTGCCCGATTGTCAAGATACTCAAGAGTTTATTTGACTTTCTGACGTGAATGTGGTATAGAACAATGTAACAAACGGAATATTTCCAGGATGGAGCACAACATGCGACTGCACAATCAAGTGGCCATTGTGACCGGCGTCAGCCACGCTGGGCAGGTTGGGTATGCGCTCGCGGCGGCGTTTGCTCGCGAGGGGGCACTGCTTGCCATCAGCGCTCGCAATGCTGAGCGCGTCAATGCACGTGCGCAAGAACTGCGCGCTGAAGGGGCGAGCGTTATCGCCATTCAGGCCAGAGGGATCTGATGCTGTTCAGGCTGTCGTGCTGCACAAGGTACTGCTACGGAACTCCTCAGAGCACGAGGAAACAACCTTGACGCACCAAGGAAGGAGCGATACTGATGTCTTTTGAACTCGACCGTGATGATGAGCGTTGGCGTGAAGCGATGCACCTGTACCGTCGCCAGATTTCGGAGGAGCAACTGCGCACGTATGAAGGCTACATCGCTGAAATCTTCACCGCGTTTGGCCTCGACCTGGACACCCCGGCCACCCGGCAGACGCCACAACGCTATCTCCGCGCCTTGTTTGATTCGACCGAGGGCTATGAGGGCGACCCCAAGTTGCTGACGGCGTTCGAGACCGAATGTCGCGGAGGGTCGGACTGTCGCCTGAGCCAGGTGGTGGAGGGGCCAATCCACTTCTTTGCGCTCTGTGAGCACCATGCGCTGCCGTTTCACGGGCATGCGTACGTGGGTTACATCGCGCATGAGCACATTATCGGGATCTCCAAGCTTACCCGCCTCGTGCGCCTGTTTGCTAAGCGCTTTACGGTCCAGGAGCGCATCGGGCAGCAGATCGCCGATACGCTGAATGCGATGCTCGAGCCGCATGGGGTCGCTGTGTATCTCGAGGCCCATCACCTCTGCACCCAGATGCGGGGTGTGCGCGAGGTGGTACCCTTGACGCGCACCACGTTCTGGCGGGGGGCCTACGACGGCAATGCCGATCTGCGGGCGGAGTTCCTGAAGGTGTGTGGAGGGCATTCATGAACGCGCTTGCACCACTGGAATCCCTCTACGAGGGGGAGCGTGGCAGGACATTGCCGCTTCCGCCTGAACTCGCGACCCTCTATGGTCGCCTCCAGTTCCCTCCACATATCGGCAGGCCGTATGTGATTGGCAACTTTGTCAGCACACTCGATGGCGTCGTGAGCTTGAATATCCCTGGCCAAGCAGGCGGGGGACCGATCAGTGGCTTCAATCCTCACGATCACCTGATCATGGGACTGTTGCGCGCCGTGGCTGACGCCGTGATCGTGGGCGCTGGAACGCTGCGCGCCGTGTCCCCCCATCACCGCTGGACGGCAGAGTATATCAATCCAGGGCTGAGCGACGTCTACCAGCAAATGCGGATGAGTTTGGGGAAAC
>JBKPBA010000252.1:0-7918 GCA_046726675.1 Chloroflexota bacterium | reverse complement strand
TTCGCGCGGATCATCGGTTTCAACGAGTAAGAAGCCTGCTCCACCTCCAGCGAGGTTATACCAGCCTTTGAGACTTTCGGGGCGGCGACCGCCTCCAGCCTGGTGTCGTTCGATGACCCGCTGCGCAACCTGTTGGCGTGTGGTGTGATGAAGCCATTTAAAACGGCAGTACCAGAGCATTGTTGACCTCCTTGTCTTTCGCTACACGTTATCTTCATTGCTCGAGGAGTTGTCAGAGAAGAGACACACACATTATTACGCTCATACTGTTAAAAGTCAATAGTAGTTTTTGCGGCAGTCCCCCATTAGGAACCTCCAACGCGATACTGTAGACATTCTTTTCAATGAAAAAGTCGCTACCTGTAAAAAGGAGTCTTTCCCCATATTTCATTTGAGAGCCAGCCGCTCGAGCGTTCCACTACTCTTGGATAGGTACGGCAGTAGGAGGATAGATTATGTGGAAAAGCGAACCGGAAATTTTGTCGCAGTTGTCGCGCTTGTAGCAATTGTTTTGATTGGCTCGCTCTTAAGAATATCAGTGAGAGGATTGTATTGGTATAATTTGCACAAAGCAGTACTTTCTTCTCTTAAATAAAACAGAATTACAAATTGTATTCTTGAAATTAGAAGCTTGTATAACGGTCATTTGTATAGTATGCACAAATATTACTCTTTACTCTTCTTATATTTTAACTCTATCATTGACAACATCAACTTTCTATACTTTAGTTGAAGAGGTAGTTGAGGAATTGCAGTGCGGATTCCTCAGATCTCTCATGTAAGCAACATACATCGCATGTGTGGATGCCCATGATACGCTCGATGGCGAGTACTTAACCTTACTACGCTCTCCATTTAAGAGAGTCTTTTGGCTGGAAAGGGGTGAAGTTACTTGCTATGCCTGTCACCACGTTTCTCGTCCTGATTGCAGGGCTTCTTATTGCGGCCAAGTGCGTAGGGTGGCTGTGCCTACGCATAGGTATCCCCACAGTATTGGGACAACTGGTTGTCGGTGTATTCGCAGGGCCATCAATTCTCAATTGGGTTCATCCTGACCCTCTGCTGAATTCCTTCGCCACAATCGGCGTCATTCTCCTGATGTTCATTGCTGGTATGGAAACGGATATGAAACAGATGCGTCAGGTGGGGGTAGCTGCGTTCGTCTCCGCTTCTGCAGGTGTGGTGGTTCCTTTTGTCGCGGGAATGGCTTTCTCTTACGCGCTTGGATATTCTCTCCCCATGAGCTTATTTCTCGGAACACTGCTCACGGCGACGAGCGTCAGTATCTCCGCACAAACATTGAAAGAATTGGGCAAACTCTCCTCCAAGGAGGGAACGACCATCCTGGGAGCGGCGGTGATTGACGACGTTCTCGGCCTTATTATCCTCTCAGTGATCCTCGCCTTTACCCTGGGGCAGAACCCTCTCTGGGCTGTCCTTAAGATGGCACTGTATTTCCCAATAGCCTATTTATTGGGGCACTACGGTTTCCCGCTGCTTTCCCACTGGCTCCCACGCCTGCTCGCACTGGAGGCTCGTATCGGCTTTGTACTCGCGCTTGTCCTGCTCTATGCATGGTCGGCGGAGGAGCTCGGAAGTGTGGCAGCGATCACCGGCGCTTATATAGCGGGCATCCTGATAAGCCGCACGGAGATGCGAGAGTGGGTGCATGATGGCCTCTCGAAAATCGGCTATTCGTTCTTCATTCCGATCTTTTTCGTCTACGTTGGAGTTGAAGCGAATTTTCACGGGGTTGCTCACCTCTCACCGCTCTTCTTGCTGAGCTTCACCGGGATAGCGATTGCTACTAAGGTAATCGGCTGCGGCGGTGGTGCGTTCCTGTGCCGTTTCCGGCCAATGGAGGCGCTGACAGTAGGCTTAGGCATGATCTCGCGCGGCGAGGTCGCGCTGATTACTGCCACTATTGGACTGCAGGCCGGGCTCATCAATACTTCACTGTTCTCAGTGGTCATCCTGATTACCCTTGTCACAACGCTGGTCACGCCCTTATTACTCAAGCTGGTCTATCTTGCTCGGCTGCAATCCGGAGTAAAGCGGGCGCCGGTGACAGAACCATTGTTAGAGATAATTGAAGAAGGCATGGAGGACATGCTGTTTCAGGAGGAAACCAATGTACACAGATCTACTTGACAAGGGATATGCCAGCCTACGTAGAGGAGACCCGGACGCAGCTTTGATCCGCTTTCGACACGCAGCCGAATCCGAGCCGGAGCGCCCACAGGCCTATTTTGGGATAGCGATGGTTTATCTGGAGCAAGATTTGAGTGGTGAAATTGTGAACGCTCTCGAGAAGGCTCTTAGCGTCGATCCATCTTACATACCGGCCAGGGCCTACCTGGGCATAGAATATCTGAAGCGCTACGATATCGCGAGGGCCGAAGAAGAGTTGGAGCGTGCTCTCAAAGATGAACCAACGAACTTACTGGCGCATCTTAAATATGCTGAATACTACTACCGCCTGGGATTCTATCATCGTTCCGTCGAGACCATTGAGCGAGGCTTAAAAGGACCGCATGGTGCGAATGAGCATGTCGTCGCGATAGCCCGGCAATTGCTCGTGCAGGCGCGGCAAAAAAGCAAAAGCATTATCCTGCGCGAGCCACCAGACCCGCGCCGCTGGCTACGTCTCTTCGCCCGCTTCATTCCAGGAAAGGGCGATGAAACCTATACCTCTGGCAAGGTCGAGTTGAGCTAGATTTCACTGTTTTAGAGAAAGGATGGTCTTATGCTGGTTTGGTTATTGATCGGTTGTTCTTTCATGCTGATGTTAGTACGAATCGGACTGCCCTTTGGAATCAAGTCCGAGGGGAGTGTAGTAGCAACGGTGACCCTCACCTATCGTGAGAAGTTGCTGCTCCATCGTACTAACCTCTACGCGCTCGGCGCTCTGCTTGTTCTCGGTGCCATTGGTAAGTGGTTCCCAACGACGGTAGAGCTGGTTATTATCCTTGTGGCTCTCGCACTCGTCAATCTTCCGGTGCGCTACCAGTTCACGACGCTTGGCATCGCATGTAACAATGTTCTCTTCCGCAAGTGGAAAGAGTTCGAGTACGCACGCTATCGCGGAGCAAAGCTAACACTCGTCCCACGCAAGGGCTTTAGCGCTTTACCACTTTTTGTGCTGGCATCTCGTCAAGATGAGGTATTTCCTTATTTCCAGCGCTTTCTTCAAGTGCGCAATGAGGCTCCTCCAAAATTCCTGGAACGCTCTGTAATACTGTGGCTGCGGCGGCGTCTCTCGCTCATCGCCCTGATGGCTCTGTTCGGTGTAAGCCTGCTCTTTCTCTTGACTGCGTGCGGAGAGGGGCCTGATCCTAGTGGTTTGAACTCCGCTAACCAGAGCAACTTGACTGGTGTCTCGGCGAATGGCACGCCGACCACGCAGCAACAGCTCAACACCGCGAAATCGAATGAGCCGTTCGCCTATAATCTTGCCATAATCGTTGATGAGAACCGTCTTGGTATCAACTTCGTGTGGACGCTGGTTACGGGCTACCTCGTCATGTTCATGCAGGCAGGGTTCGCGCTTGTCGAAACGGGCCTCTGTCGGGCCAAGAATGCTGGTCATACGATGGCGATGAACTTCATGATCTATGGCCTCGGCATGATCGGCTACTACATCTGCGGTTTCGCCTTCCAGTTCGGCGGCGTTGGCCTGGTCGGTGTACCCAATCTAGGTGGCCTCTCCGCGCTGAACAAAGAACTCGCCATTCCGATTGGAGGTACCAACTGGGGCATCATCGGGTATAAGGGCTTCTTCCTCAACGATGGCAGCTATGATGTCGGTATCGCGGTCATGTTCCTGTTCCAGATGGTGTTCATGGACACCACTGCAACCATTCCTACAGGTGCGATGGCGGAGCGCTGGAAGTGGTCGGCCTTCTGTGTCTACGGGTTCTTTGTCTCGACGCTGGTCTATCCCGTCTTCGGTAACTGGGCCTGGGGCGGCGGCTGGCTCTCGCAGTTAGGGGCTGCTGGCCTGGGGAAAGGATACATCGACTTTGCTGGGAGCGGCGTGGTGCATGCCACCGGTGGCTGGTGCGCGCTTGCCGGAGCCATTATATTAGGCGCACGCCTGGGCAAGTACAACCGCGATGGCAGCGCGAATACCATCCCCGGACACAACATGGTGTTTGCCCTGCTGGGCTGCTTCATCCTCGCCTTTGGCTGGTTTGGTTTCAACCCCGGTAGTACCCTTGGCGCATCGGGGAATGGTGACCTGCGCATCGGCATCATCGCCGTAAACACCATGCTCGCGGGCGCGTTGGGTTCTGTGGCTGCTATGGTCTACACCTGGGTCTCAGGAGCGAAGAAACCCGATATCGGGATGATGGGCAATGGGTTGCTGGCCGGCCTGGTGGCGATCACTGCTCCGAGCGGCTACGTGAGTCCGCTCTTTGCCTGTATCATCGGCGCGGTGGCTGGTACCCTGGTGGTCTTCTCCGCCGGCGTCTTTGAAAAGGTCTGGAAGGTGGACGACCCGGTGGGCGCGATCTCGGTGCATGGCGTTTGCGGTGCGTGGGGACAGCTCTCGGTGGGTCTCTTCGCCGATGGACTCGCCAACTATGGGGGGTTGCAGGTACGCGGCATATTCTTTGGCGACCCAGGCCAGTTGGTGGCGCAAATCATCGGTATGGTCGTCTGTTTCGTCTACGTTTTTGGCATCTCGTGGGTCTTCTTCGCGCTCTACAAGAGGCTCTTTGGTCTGCGTGTCTCAGCTGAGACAGAGCTGCGCGGCCTCGACATTCCCGAAATGGGAAGCCTTGGCTACAATCCAGACGCCGAGTTCTACGAGCCTCCTGTCGCTGTGGCAGCTTCAATCTCAGGTGGTGGCGGCGAATAAAATTCATTGTGTTACTCTCACTGTAGAGAGTAGTGCCTTTCGGAAACGCACAGCGTCTTCGAAAGGCACCCTATCTTTTTACCGAAGAGCACCAATCCTCCCCGGCCCTGCAGCCGGGGAGGATTGGTGCTCTTGCGAACATGTGCTCGTCTTGCTCTGACTCACTCGATTATGCTATACTTGCTTTCAGTAAGAACGCTGTTTGTTCTACTGCATGCTATGAGGATGCCCCGGCTCAATGATGCCCCCATTTATGCGAACGTGGAATCTCCTCTAATGACTTCGATGAGCGACGTTTAGCTATCGAATATAACTGGCCCAACGCAGGTGCCCCCTAGCAATAAGCGCATTATTATTTAAGGAGGGCTACCGGTGCAACATCAAATCGACCATGCATACCCCCTTTACGATGCTAATTGGGAACATGATGCCTGTGGTACAGGCTTCCTGGCTCAAATCTCTGGTGAAGCTAGCCACCAGTTAGTACAAACCGCTCTTGAAGCTCTCACCCGGCTTACTCATCGCGGTGCTCAAGACGCAGACGCTGAAACAAGTGATGGTGCGGGTCTGCTTACGCAGATTCCAAGGGCAATTTTTTGTGAGGAACTTCAAGCGCAGGGATTCACGGTACTTGATCATGGGGATCTCGGAGTCGGTATGCTCTTTTTACCATCTCAAGATCGCTTACCAGCCGAAAATGTTCAAAGTCGCCAAATTATCGAGCAGACACTTCAGGAAGTCGGTCTCAGTTGGCCAGATGGACTCTCCACATTTTGGCGGAATCCTCCCATTGATTATGCTATTCTCGGTACACGAGCGCGTGAAACTGCACCGAGCATTGCCCAGGTGCTTCTTATGCGTCCTGCCCATCTTAGTGCCAGGCAGTATGAGAGAACCCTTTACCATGCCCGGCGCCTGATAGAACAACGCTTGCAGAAAGCAGAGATCAAAGATTGCTACATCGTCTCGCTTTCTCGTTCTACAGTTGTCTATAAAGGACTCCTGGCTCCTAACGAACTGGCTCGCTTCTATCTTGACCTTGCTGATCCTCGTTATTCGAGTGCTTTCGCTATTTTTCATCAACGCTATAGCACCAATACTTTTCCCTCCTGGTCGCTGGCGCAACCATTTAGGCTATTAGCACACAATGGCGAGATTAATACTATTCAAGGCAATCGCAACTGGATGCAGGCTCGTGAAGCATCGCTGGTTTCTCAACAATGGGGTAATGACTTTCATGATTTTCTACCAATCATTCAACCAGGAGGAAGCGATTCTGCACAATTGGATAACATGCTAGAATTGCTTACGCTGGCTGAGCGGGATCTGCTACACAGCATGCAGATGCTCATTCCCCCAGCCTGGGAACACAATCCTGAACTGACCAGTGCCCAGCGAGCCTGGTGCGAATATCATGCAGGTATGATCGAGCCATGGGATGGTCCTGCGGCACTGGCCTTCAGTGATGGTCGTTTTGTTGGTGCTGCGCTGGATCGCAATGGACTGCGCCCGGCTCGTTATACACTAACATCACAAGGACTATTGATTCTGGCCTCTGAGGCAGGGGTTATACCTTGTGATGCACATGATGTGGTTGAAAATGGTCGGCTAGCACCTGGCGAGATGATCGCTATAGATCTTGAGCATGGTGTATTGCTTCGTAATGCTGAGATTAAAGCAGCTCTATCGCAACGCAATCCTTACCAGGAATGGTTAGACACAAACCTCGTTCGCCTGACTGATATTCATCAACAGCCAGTACACTTTACTAATGATGCGCTTAGCGCAGATACCCTCTTCCACCGTCAGCAGCTCTTCGGCTACACTCATGAGGATGTAGAGCTAGTTCTTCGTCCTATGTTGGCAGAAAACAAAGAACCAATATGGAGTATGGGTGACGACACACCGCTAGCTGTGCTCTCAGGTCAATCTCGATCTCTCTCGGATTACTTCCACCAGCGATTTGCGCAGGTCACCAACCCTCCTATTGATCCTCTACGCGAGCAGATTGTCTTGTCGCTCGACTGCTATCTTGGTCGTCGCCAGAATCTACTTACTGAGACTCCCCTTCACGCACGACTACTGCATCTGGAGACTCCTCTTTTGACCGAAAGTCAACTGGTGACACTTCGTAGTCTAAAAGGTTTCCGCTCTCAAACGCTTAGTGCCACGTTTCAAAGCGCTGCCGGGCCAGCAGCGCTTGAATCTGCTCTAGATATGCTAGAGCTTGAAGCCGTTTCTGCTGTTGCTGAAGGAGCTAAATTACTTATCTTAAGTGACGCCTCGGCTGACCTGAACCAGGCACCGATTCCCATGCTTCTGGTGGTCGGATCAGTACACCGGGCCCTTATCCAGGCTGGGTTAAGAACGTATACTTCTTTGATCTGCGAAACTAACTCCGCCTGGGACGTTCACCAGATTGCCCTCTTGCTGGGCTATGGTGCTGAAGCTGTTGCACCTGCATTGGCGCTTGAGAGTGTACGTTCCCTGGCTGGAGAGCGGCGCCTGGAGACCCTCACACAAGAACAGGCTGTGGAACGCTACCTGCATGTCATTGAAGAAGGTCTGCGAAAAGTCATGGCACGTATGGGTATCTCAACTATCCGCAACATCATTGGTGGGAGCCAGTTCGAGGTCTTTGGTCTGCATTCTGATTTGATCCGGCGCTGTTTCGCTGGTTCCGATACAGTTGCTGCGCATCCAGGAAAAGTTAATTTCACGCACATTGCTGAGCAGGTGATCGATCGGGTAGATAGGATCAAGTCACAGTCTCCACAGATAGGACAAGAGGGAACGGTCGCATCAACAGAAAAGAAACCAATTGTTACTGAAATCAATCGACGGCGTAAATTGACCGATGTCGGACGCTATCGTTTCCGCCGCGATGGTGAATATCATGCCTATAATCCCTTCATTATCCGTGCATTGCAAAAAGCAGCGCAGAGCGGTGAAATGGCTGACTACAAGGAATTCAGTGAGTTAGTGTACCAGCGTCCTCCAACCGCCTTACGAGACTTGGTCACTTTCGCACCAACAAACAGCATACCCTTAGAG
>JBKPBA010000251.1:0-8370 GCA_046726675.1 Chloroflexota bacterium | reverse complement strand
GGCCAAATCTCAATGCTATGGCTGCCGTGCTCACATCTAACAGGGCTGAATCTATCGGGTCCACCCCGCTCTACTTTGTTGATCAAGCAGGTCAGGCTCATGGAATCCTGGTTGACGGCACTCACACAGTGGTGGTCGCGCTCGTCTATGCTGCCATCTTTGCAGTCACCGCCATCGTCCTGACATGGAAACGCGACGTGAAAGAATAAAAAATAAAAGTGATAATCGCGGCGGGCTGCGCCCGCCGCGATTATCACTTTTATTTAGATTGATTCTCTATACTTATTCGTAATCGGTAGCCGCCTATCCCTACCAAAGGCGCGTGTCGTAATCTTCACTCCTGGAGGAGCCTGGCGACGCTTATATTCACTGAGATCAACCATGCGCATCACACGTTCAACCGTCTTGCGCTCGAAACCCATCGCCAGGATTTCTTCAAAGCTGCGATCATCTTCGGCATACGCCTTTAAAATTGGATCAAGTAACTCATATGGTGGCAGGCTATCAGTATCCTTCTGTTCCGGGCGCAGTTCTGCAGAGGGTGTTTTATCAATTACCGATTGGGGGATAACAGGCCTTTCGCCAAGCGTATTACGACACACACTCAGCTCATACACCAACGTTTTCAATACATCTTTCAAGACAGCAAACCCGCCTGCCATATCGCCATAGAGCGTGCAATAACCGGTTGCCATCTCTGATTTATTGCCGGTAGTCAGCACAATAGGGCCAAATTTGTTGGAAATACTCATCAGTATGTTACCTCGAATGCGTGCCTGTAGATTTTCTCCCGCCAGGCCGGGATCACTTTCACCAAATGCAGGCTTGAGCATTTTTAGTGATGTGCGGAATGTCTCCTCTATTGGAATGGTCAAGAACTCTATACCAAGGTTCTCTGCCAGCTCTTGAGCATCCGTTTTACTACCCTCAGAAGAATAACCGGAAGGCATCGAGATACCCAGTATGTTTTTAGCGCCCAGAGCGTCAACTGCGATTGCCGCAGTCAGCGATGAATCGATACCTCCCGATAGGCCAATAATAGCCTTCTTGAAGCCCGTTTTGTGTACATAGTCGCGCGTGCCCAATACCAGTGCCGCATAGATTTCCTCTAGTGGCTCCATCTTTGGCTCGATACGCTGCGGCGCGCCCAGTGGATGTATAGGAGGCTCCAGGAGAGTTTCCTGTGAGTGCTCGTCACTAATTTTGATGACGGGTGTAACATTGGGATCTACCTGCAAACGCTCCTGGCGGCGGCGCGGATCGTGAAGGCGCGAGCGAAAAACGGAAGCTGTATCCAGGTCAACAATAAGCATATCTTCCGCGAACTCTTTGGCGCGTGCAATCAATGCTCCCTGCTCATTAAAGACCATGCTGCCGCCATCAAAAACCAGTTCATCCTGCCCTCCTACCATGTTCAGATAGACTACGATCACACCATTATCGGCTGCGCGAGTTGCCAGCATCTCCTGGCGGAATATCCCTTTGCTGGCATAGTACGGCGAGCCGTTGATATTCAGGATCACCTCAGCCCCAGCTTGTGCTTGAAGGGGCATCGGACCGCTAGGATACCAGATATCTTCACAGATATTGACGCCAACATGGATTCCATTAATCAGAAAGAGAGGCGCTTTACGTCCAGACTGGAAGTAGCGGTACTCATCAAAGACACCGTAGTTGGGTAGGTAATGCTTGTGGTAGGTGCCGCAGAGCTTCCCTCCGTGGATTATCGCGGCTGCATTGTAGATATCGTGGTCGCGATCCACAAAACCAATTACAGTGGTCAATCCAGGAAAGTCACGGCTGGCGTTGATCAGTTCATCCAATTTGCACAATTGGGCCGCGACAAATCCCGGTTTGAGCAAAAGATCTTCGGGTGGATAGCCTGTCAAAGCCAGTTCCGGTGTACACACGATATGAGCTCCCGCTGTGTGGGCCTGCTGCATATATGCCAGTATCTTCTCTTTATTGCCCTGCAGGTCACCAACAGTCACGTTTATTTGAGCAAGTGCCACTCGAAGCGGTATGATATTCATGAGAAGAATCCTTTCTCATTTGAATGCATTAAAGGAGTATCTCTCGATGGAGATGCAGCTATATCTGTTGCACGTAGTACCATTTATCGTTATCGTTTACCTGGCTTTTCTGCTGTTCATGCGCCCACCCAGGGAAGTAATCCTGGCTTCACTCGTGGGAGGCTTGACCATGGGCGTCCTAAACGCGCTCGTCGATCTCATCGCCTATTACGCTTCCTGGTGGCATTATACTGCCAGTGGGCTGATCTTGCAGTTACCTTTACCTTTCTATATTACACCAATTTTGATCTTCGGTGGATTCGTCTACCTGTTGATCTGGCGTTTCTGGCATACGCGCTCGCACTGGTTCGCCATGTTACTGCTGATCGGAGTCCCTATTTTTGGTTTTGTTCGGGACCTCTTCGCTGCAGTTACACACTCAAGCTATCTGGTGTGGGATAGCGCCTTTGCAGGACCATTAGATCTTGTTTTGTGGCTGGTGATGTTCTACACAGGCTATTTTGTGTTCAGGCTACTTGCCCCAGATCGTGAAACTACGGAAGTTGCAAAGTAGCCAATTGCTGTGCTAATTTCTGCTCATAAGTATTTGCCAGTGACAGAAGCGGCCAGTAATGGTGAGCTACATCGTTCGCGGCGAGAAAGATACCAAAACGATGCAGCAGATAAGCCACTGGAGGGGGAGTCGAGGATGGTGTAGTATTAGAATCTTGCATAATGGTTGCTATTACCAGACAACCAGTTGCACGATTTGGTCCCGCAACAAATTGCCATTGAACCGACTGGTTGTTATCCTTCCATACAGTCTGCAGCTCACTATCCAATTCAAACCCCTCCTGTGCTGAGGCACAAGCCAGATCACCGTAGGAATTATCCGAAATACTGATATACCACTTTGTGCTATTCCACCTGATATTGAGTGAGACAAAGTGCTCAAAATCCCTGGCATTGCCACGATCATCAGGTTGGTTGTCTGCAATAACCTGGCCATCCAGCGTGGCATATTCCCAGGTGGAACGAACGATGGCCATGACATACCACCCCGGCCCAAGAAGGGGCATGGGTACAGGGTCCGTCCGCTCTAGTTGGCTACAGAACAGGCGGCAGTCCTGCCCTCCAAATATACATAACGCTGCCTCTCCTGAACACAGTGCGTTTGATGTGGTGTCAGTATCCAGCTCAAAACGAAGTGTTGCGCGCAGTGGCCGCACGGCAGTATCAACAAGCGACCTGGGTAGGGCATGAACGAACTGCTCGCCAGGCCTTACTATTTCAGTAGACTGTAAAGTATTTAGAGTTGCCTGTGTCTCCTGTATCAATGCAGTGCGCTGATCTGCGGTAAGAGTAGCCAAAGACTCGGAGAGTATGATGATACGGGTGCTAAGCCCTGGCTTCAGTTGTACTACTCCAACATTGCGACAGGTATCCGTATTAAGCTCAGGCACCGATACAAAGCAAGATTGTGGTCGGAATGGATCAGCGTGCCATACAATCTGGTGGCGACCACGCGCCAGTTGGAGAGGTGGATCACTTGTTGCAGAAGGAGGAGTAATTCTGATGATTGGCAGTTGAGAGAGTGTTCGTCCATCGATGGAGACTCTACCCCAGGAAGGAGTCCCTTCGATGTAGAAGAGATCGGAGCCAGGTGCCAGCGCCTGTGTGGGAGTAGGTGCCCGGCCAAAGATTCCACCTACGAGCGCATCACGTACACTGGCAGAACTTCCGAGGATGATGAACAATATCAGTGCTACGACACTAATAATCACAGTTAGTTGCAGAGTACGTTGACGAGGTGAAGCCGGTCGTCGAAAAGGCCAATAAGGCATCTTTGGAGAAGCCACAACATCGCTATCAGCGGCATTCTTCCCTGGGATGTCTGATATTTCGACATCGGAGTCATCTTGAAACTGCTCGTGCTCTGCATCGTCCACCGCTTACTTCTCCACGAACGCCACCAGCCGACAGAACGCCGCCTCGCCCATATTGAACTTGAATGGGAAGCAGCCGATCCACAGGCGCATGTCGAGTACCTCGTCGATCATACCGCCAGCGTTCTCAACATGGAAGACACCATGTGGGAACAACTGGTAGTGCATGAGCTGCAGATCATCCTCAGGCCAGATTTCCTCAAGCGGCCTGCCGAGCTTCTTTGCGCACTTGGCAGCAAGATCGGAACGAACTATGCGCAGCACCGTATTCATGGGGTGATCCATCGAACTGGCATCAATGGCAAACCACGAAATCTGGCGTTTCAGCGTCCAGTCGACAAACTCTCGTGTGGGGCCAGGATGCATATTGAAATAGCGAATCTCATTTGGCTCGCATTTACCGTACCAGTTGCTCTGGTAATGCTTGTGGTAGCCAGTATGCACAACTACGATATCGCCAGGTTCGATATGAATACCCGTTTTGCGCTCCCATGCCTCAAAGTGCTCCGACGTATAAATCTCGTAATCACCAATTCCCATTGCTTCCAGGTCAACTATGACTCCTGGCCCTACCAGCTTGTCCAGTGGAATACTGCCAATATCCTGCCCATTGGTGATAAAGTGCAGGGGTGCATCCAGGTGGGTACCAACATGTAGTGTTGATGAAATAAATTGTCCTCCCACTTTCTCAAAGGCTGGGCGTTTGATCCATTTGACGGTAGGCCCCTCGTAGGTCGCAAACGATGGAGTATTCACGTCCCAGTTCTGCGACAGGTCAACCACACGCATGTTACTCAGATCGATTGGTTTCATGGGTTCTCCTTCTTTACTTTCCTTTATTTTCGACTGCGCCAAGAATAATCTGGTCGATCAATTGTTCGACCGGAGCGCGATCATCGGTAAAATAGACAGTACGCGAACGCTCCTCACGTATATTGCCGTACACAATGCTTTCCCGAGCCACACTCTGGAGCAACGGATTGGTCAAACTGCTAGTATTTATCGTGAAATTGTTGAGCGAGGTTGGCGAGTTGGTACCGATTACCATGCTGTTGGTGAAGCGTGCTGTATCTATGATATAGACATTAGGAAAGACCGAGTGCATCGTCTGCGCCAATGCCTCTACCAGCCGAAAATCTGAGCTTGTGCGCCCGGCGTTGATCACCGTCACTCCAGTAGGGGTGAGATGGTTGCGCACCTCCTGAAAGAACTCCTTAGTGGTAAGTTGGAAAGGCACATATGGCTGCTGATAGGCATCGATCGCAACCACATCATACTTCTGAGAGGTGGTCTGCAAGAAGTAGCGTCCATCCTGTAAAACCACATGCAGGTTAGGTTCATTCATGTGAAAATACTGTCGTCCCATGTTTACGATAGTCCCATCGATCTCCACACCATCAATTGGGATAGGCCCATACCCGGCTGTAAACTCACGCACGGCAGTTCCACCTCCCAACCCAATGATTGCAACTTTGCGCACTTGATTCTGTGTAAATGGAGGATTGTTGAAATAAGGTGCAATCATGAAATAATCCCAGGGACCCTGAGTGAGAATACTGCCGGGATTGTAAATTGAATGAATACCCACGCCCTCGTTCAGAATCAACTGCGTCTCGTCACCTACCTGAACCACCTGAATATAGTTGTAGACCGACTCCCGTTCAGTAATCAATACTCCCCCGCCATTGCTGCCAAATGCGGCTTTAATTGGCCCCTGTATAGTCAGGACCGACAGCGCCATCGGGATTAACAGTAAGATTGGAAGAAGGCTGCTGTTTATTCGTCTCCTACGTGAAGCAGGACTATCAAATCGCGTACTTGCAAGGCCAACAATGGAGACGATCAGCAACGCTACAGCGAACGTAAAAAAGGTGCGGTAAGTGCCAATAGTAGGTATGAGGAAGAGCACGGGTAAGAATGTTCCAAGGATACTCCCAGCAGTAGAGATAGCATACAGTTGCCCAGCCGTACGCCCAGATTTTCCCAAACGCTGGATACGCAGGCGAATGGCAAACGGTGAGACGCAGCCCAGCAGGATCATAGGAACAGCAAAGAGCAGAATAACCGAGATCAGCGACCCATAGAAGACGCCTACTGAGTAGGTAGCAAAGGAACTCTGCGACCACTGGAGAATAGGTCTTGAGAGAAACGGGATCAAGCTGATCAAAAATGCGGCTATGATTGTCAAGGTATAGAGTACCGCGGGCCGTGGATAGCGATCGGCCAATCGCCCACCAAGGTAATACCCAATTGTTAAATAGAGCAGAATCAATCCAATAAGGTTCGCCCACACGAAGAGAGAGGTTCCGAAGTAAGGCGCGAGCAAACGTGACGCTGAAAGTTCTACAGCCAGCGAACTTGCGCCTGCGACAAAAACGAGTAAAATGAGCAGCCAGCCCTGTATATTACGACCAGTGGTTTGGGCAATAGCGCCCTCCTCCGTTTGTGTCTCACGTGAGCTGGGTGTGGTGGTGGACATAGAAAAACCCTCTTTCTACACTGATGGAAAGTTTATGGATATTCAGATCAGGTTATATCTGACCTGCATCGCTTTCTTTTATGAATATACAAATGAAATATGTTTAGAACATTGTTTAGCTTGAAGTATAGCATGCAGAGGGAATGTTATGCTAGCGGAAATGAGGAATTCTGTGCAGAGTTGGATTGGCTGGCGCCCACCCTCGCCAACACCTCTTCCTGTCTTCCCATGGCCTCCTGCCTCAACCTTGCAAATGCCTCTCGCCCCATCATTTGCTCAAGCGTATCGAGGAAGAGGATAAGCGAACCGACTGTCAGGTCCTGGGCCGATTGTCTGATTTGTAGTGCGGGCAATAACAGGGCTAATGATTCTTGTAGTTTATCTTGATCAAAAAGCAACATCCCCATATTAGTGAGGATCATTCCAATGTTTGCGCGTTCTTGCAGACTTTGAGCCAGCTTCAAAGACTGCTGGTAGTAATTCCATGCTTGTTGATAGTTCCTCTCATTTTGATAGAGTAAACCCAGGTTATGTAACACTACACATTCTAAGTGCGCATCATATTCTTGCCCGTTCAACAGGAGCACTCGCTCGAATTTAGCATGGGCTTGTTGCGTCTCGCCCATACTACGCAGTATTTCTCCCTGGTTCGCAAGCGTAACGCCCTCACCATGCAGATCGCCTATCTCATCATGTGTGGCAAGTGCCTGCTCAAAATAGAACATACTCTGTGTATAATCACCCAATCGACCATAGAGCAGGCCCAGCTGACTAAAGATCTGCCCCTCATCACGGCGGGTTACTATACCAAGCGGCGGCACCATGGCCGTATAAAGCTGAATCAATGTGTTCCATGCTCCCCAACGCATCATACTTTCGCCTAATTCCTCGTAAGTGAGCAAATCGTAAGCCTGTTGCCAATGCCAGCCAAGGCACAGGTGATGCGCAATTAATAGCAATGGCTCAACATCTTGAAGTCCCTGACGTTTATGGAAGGGGGGACAATATCGTTGCGCCAGGTGTGAATAATAGGCAGCAACTCGTAAATGACCTGCAGCAAGCGCAACATCTCGCGCCTCTGGATTGCCTACAATTGGGTCAGGCTCAGTCGTAACACCTAGCGCAATCGTCAAATCACCGCTTGTATGCCTGTCGCTACCTTCAAGATAATGTTCCTTGACATATTGGCGTAGTAGTAGATGCAGAAAATAGCTTGACCTGCCATTACCTTGCGAGTATTTTTGCGCAAGTGCGAATCCCGTTAAGACACCTAATTCGCGTTCAAAAGTTGCTATATCGAGAGCAGAATTGTCTTGCCCTGTAGTCGCAATGATCAGACCTTCTACAGGTACCGGTTCGCTAAATAAGCAAAGCGAGCGTAAGATTGTGCGCTGAATCGGGTTCAAAAAATTAATTACTGTACCAATCAAGTTGAATGTGACATCGCCATTCCACATTGGCACATAGTCAGGCGAGTTGAGCAGATAGCTCAGAGAAAATCCACTCAGTGCACTCAGCGTACTGAACCATACCAATGCAAAGACGTGACCCGCGCAGCGCTGCCAGATAAGTGACAGTTCTTCAGGTGATCCCTGAACGCCCCGTTGCTGTAGTAACGCGACACCTTCAGGAATGCTTATACGTGAAACCAGGTTTGTGCGTATGCATGTATCCTCCGAATTGTGCTTGTTAAATGGCGAACGCCGACTCGTCAACACCACTTTGCTGCCACCAAGGTCCCTTTGGAGCATATCCAGAAAAAGAGGTATCGGGCCTCGTCCAACTATTTCCTGTGAGTTTTCGATGTCATACAGTTCCTCAAACTGGTCCAGCACCACAAAAGCGCTTGCTTGTGGTCGACATAACACTCGCCTCAATAATCCAATCTGCTCTTCTGGTTTCTGTATAAAAAAATCAGAAAAGCCTTCATATA